>JAESQQ010000106.1 GCA_016765095.1 Planctomycetota bacterium
CTTCGGCCGCCCGGCCGCTCCTTTGGGCCGGGCTCGGCCTGGTCGGGATCGCGTTCGGCGCCTGGGCCGCGACCCAGCTCACCTCCCAGCCCCACGCGATCCGCTATCTGAGTCCTGACCACCCGATCCGTCTCGACTATGAGGCGCTCGACTCGACGGGGGCTCCCTTGGCTCAAGTCGAGCTCCTCGTGCGAAGCTCCGCCGCTCCGATCACAAGCGACCCCGCCCTCCTGCGCCTCGTCGACGGCTTCGCGCGCGAGATCGGGAGCCTCCCGGGGGCTCGCGGAGCGGTTTCCCTGCCCCTCCTGCTGCGCGAAGCAGGCTTTCGGGCGACCAAGGTCAACACGCCCGAGACTCCAGCAGACCTCCCCGCAGACTTTCAGCTGGCCGAGATCATGGAGCGCCAGGCCGTCGAGCTCCAACCCTTCCAAGCCGAGGGCGGGCGTCTGCTCCGAATCTCGCTCGCAATCGATACGCTCGGCCCCGAGGAGCTGACCGTCCTCCGCGCTGAGATCGAGCGCCTGTTCGCCGCCCGCTTGGCGCCCAAGGGGCTCTCGCTCCAAGTCACGGGGAGCTACCCCCTCCTGGTCGCGACCCAGGGCGCCGTCCTGGTCACGCTCCGAACCAGCCTCCTGATCACGGCTCTCCTTATGCAAGGCGTGCTCGTGATCGCGCTCCGCTCTTGGCGGCTCGGCCTCGCCGCCCTGATCCCAAACGCGTTCCCGGTGGCCGCGGTCATGGCCACAATGACTCTGGCCGGGATTCCGATAGACATCGGGACCAGCATGGCGGCCGCGATCGCGCTCGGCGTGGCGGTCGACGACACGCTCCATGTGCTCTGCGCCTGGCAGGCCGCCCAGCAAACGACGAGCGAGCCCGGCCTCGATCCGCTCGCTAAGACGGCTCGCTCAGCGGGCGCGGCGATCCTGCTCAGCTCGGTCGTCGTGGCCGCGGGCTTCCTCTCGATCACGGGCGCGCCCTTCGCGCCGACTCGCAACTTCGGGATCCTCTGCGCGACCGCAATGCTCGCGGCCTTGATCGGAGACCTGCTCCTCCTGCCGGCCTGCTTGCGCCTGACCGGCGCCAGCTCAGCGCCCACTCCGGCCGAAGACCTACCGGAAGCTCAAGCCGAAGCGACGGGCTCCTGAGGAGCGACCTCGTCCGCCGGGATCGACGTCGCGTCGAGGGCCGGGAGCAGGGCGAGGTGCTTGCCAATTTGCCCCGTGAGGACGTAGAAGATCATCCTCCAGTCGCAGAGGAAGCTCTTGAGCGGATACTTGAAGGTCGCGGGCCGGTTCTTCTCGATCAGAAAGTGCCCGATCCACGCCCCGGCGTAGCCGTTGATCAGCCCCGGCAGGATCAGCCACGGGTTTGAAAGCCAGGCGGCCGCGCCGAGCCACACCAGCCCACCCAAGGAGCCCACGACGTGCAGGGCACGATTGGCTCGACTCCGGTGCTCGCCCAAGTAAAAAGGCCAGAACTCCGCCATTGTCATTGGTTCAGCCACGAGAGCCTCCTGGGGGCGGGCCCCTGTCCGGGCTGAAGAGTAACGCAGCCTCCGCCCCCTCCGAAGCTGTTTTCTTGGGCTGCGCGCCCTCCCAGGCGGCGCTCATGGCGCTCCAAACTGGCAGCCCAGACTCCGGAGGCTTAGACTGCTCTGCCCTCGAGGTTCGCAATTTTGTTTGGGCTTTTGTAGGGGCGGGGTTTACCCCTGCCCGCCCTTGGTACATGCCGTGACGCTCGGGCGGGGGTAAACCCCGCCCCTACCCCCTCAAAGAGAAGGCAGTTTAGGCCTCCGGCCCTCAATAGAGGCGGTGCGCTAGCCGCGGAACTCGGCGGGCTTGATCTCGTAGTTCTTGAGCAAGCGATAGAAGGTCCCGCGGGGGATCTGCGCCGCGACGGCGGCTGCGCTGACTTCTCCTCCGTGCTCTCGAAGCTTCTGAATCAAGTAGTCGCGCTCGAAGCTCGCGAGGCGCTTGGCGCGGAGATCGAAGAACCCAGGCTCGGGCGCGTCGGGGATCGGCTTCTCGTGGCCGGCGGCCAACACGAGGTGATCGGGGAGGTCGTCGACTTGGATCTTGTCGCCCCGCGCCATGGCGATCCCGCGTCGGACGACGTTCATCAGCTCCCGGACGTTGCCGGGCCAACGATAGGCGAGCAGGATCTCGAGCACCTCGTCTGCGAAGCCGGAGACCTCCCTCCCGAGCTCCCGACCGCAGCGCACCCGAAAGTGCTCGGCTAGGAGCAGCACGTCGTCCCCGCGCTCCCGCAGGGGCGGGATCGCGATCTGGACCACGTTGATCCGATAGAACAAGTCCTCTCGGAACCGTCCCGCCGCGACTTCTGCGAGGAGGTCGCGAGCGGTCGCCGACACGATCCGGATATCGACGCTGATCTCGGTCTTGCCGCCCACACGCCGAATTTGGCGTTCCTGGAGCGCGCGGAGGAGCTTGGCCTGGAGCTGGATCGGGAGCTCGCCGAGCTCGTCGAGGAAGAAAGTCCCTCGATTGGCGTATTCGAGGAGCCCGGTCGTGCGGGCTTGGGCGCCCGTGAAGGCGCCCTTCTCATAGCCGAAGAACTCGCTCTCGAGGAGCGTCTCGGGGATCGCGCCGCAGTCGACGGGGACGAAGCGCTCCTTGCTGCGACGGCTCCGCTCGTGAAGCGCTCCAGCCACGAGCTCCTTGCCGGTCCCGGTCTCGCCTTGGATCAACACGTCGACGTCGGTCGACGCGACTCGGTCGATCAAGTCGAACACGACCCGCATCGCGTCGGACTCTCCAATCAGAGAGCCAAAGCGTCGCGTCCCCTCGAGGCGCTGGCGGAGGAGGCGATTCTCGCTGCGCAGCCGCCGCTCCTCGAGGAACCGAGTCACGTTCGCGAGCAGCTCTTCGGGAAGAAAGGGCTTGGTCAGGTAATCGACAGCCCCCAGCTTGAGCGAGGAGACTGCGGTCTCGACGCTCGGGAACCCAGTGATCATGACGACCGGGAGCTCAGGGTCGTGCTTCCGCGCCAGCGTGAGGAGCTCGACGCCGCTCATGCCAGGCATTTGAATGTCGGTCAGGAGGAGGTCGAACTCGCCCTCGGCGAGAAGGCGGACGGCCCTCTGAGGGTCGGCGCAGGTGATCAAGGTCGCGTCCGGGATCGCCTCGAGGGTGTCGCTACACACCTCGCGCATGCCCTCTTCGTCGTCCACGATCAAGATTCGAGGTCCAGCCACCGATCCCTCCTCGCAGAACTCTCGCCTCGAGAGCGGCAAGGCGCAAGCGCCCCCGCCCAACGGCGCTGGCCTCTGTTGCTGGAAAGGGTTCGCCAAGGCTCTAGCTCCGGCTTAAGTGGGTTCTGTTGGGAACAGGAGGGTGAAGCAAGCCCCGCCCTCGGCAGGAGATTCGAGGTGAATCTCGCCGCCCTGACCGTGCACGAGCGCGTGGCAGATCGCGAGGCCGAGCCCGGTCCCCTTTCCCTCCCGAGTCGTAAAGAAAGGCTCGAACACCCGGCCCCGGTGCTCCGCTGGAACGCCGGGCCCGTCGTCTGTGATCACGAACTCAAGGGCGGGATGCCCGCGGAGCTCCCCCCGCCGGCTCTCGATCCGAATCGTCCCCCCGTCCTCGCTGAGCGCGTCGATACCGTTCAGGAGGAGATTCAGGAACACCTGCTGGAGCTCACTTCCTTGCGCTGAGATCCAGGGCGGGTCGGGGAGGAGATCTAGTTCGATGGTCACGCCGTGGCGCTGGGCTCGCGACTCGACGAAGGCTGCGGCCTTGTGGAGGTGGAGCTGCGCGTCGGTT
The DNA here is from genome assembly GCA_016765095.1 of Planctomycetota bacterium. Lineage (GTDB taxonomy): Bacteria > Planctomycetota > J058 > J058 > J058 > NORP233. The sequence goes on from JAESQQ010000106.1 coordinate 3,786, forward strand.
GGCTCGCTGGGGCTGCTCGTCGGACGGCAGTAGTCAAGGAGCCCCCGAGTCAAGCGCCCGATTCGGTCGCACTGCTCGACGATCTTGCCCAGCTCTCGCTCGACCTTGGGGGACAACACCTCACGCGTCAGGAGGAGCCGCGCCTTGCCGCTCACGACGCCGATCGGGTTGTTGATCTCGTGGGCAATGTTCCCCGCCAGCTCACCGAGAGCAGCGAGCTTCGCGGCCTGGGCGAGGCGCGCCTCCAGTTGCCTTCGCGCGCCAATGTCGCGACTGATCCGAACCCAAGCCATGGCCTCGCCGGTCTCGTCCAAGATCGGAGAGACCGTCTCGGCCACGAGGAGTTCGCTCCCGTCGGCGTGCTTGCGAACTCGCTCGACAGGCTCTGGGCTAGCCACGGTGCGTTGCTCGGCGTCCGCAAACAAAGCGCTCAGTGGACGCCCGAGGGTCCGTCCAGCCGTCGCCCCGTAGAGCCTCTCAGCGCCTGGATTCCAAGCCGTGACCGTTCCCCCCAGCCCCTCGCGAACGATCGCGTCCTGACTGGCCTCGACCAACGAGGCCAAGAGGCGAAGCTCGGTCTCGTGCTCCTTGCGCGCGGTGATGTCTGCCCGGATCGCGACGTATTCCACGATCTCGCCCTCGGAGTCGGTGAAGGGCACGATCGTGGTGTTGACCCAATAGAGCTCGCCATTCTTAGCCCGATTGCAGATCTCTCCTCGCCAGACTCGGCCTGCGGAGATCGTGCTCCAGAGGTTGGACATGAAGGCCTCGGAGTGGCGACCCGAGTTCACGAGGCGGTGGTCCTGACCGAGGAGCTCGTCCAGGGAGTAGCCGCTGATCTCGACGAATTTTTCGTTGGCGTAGGTGATTAGCCCCTTGCGATCGGTGGTCGCCACGATCGCGTGCTGGTCGAGAGCCGTCTTCTGGTTCGCGAGCTGCCGATTGGCCTCGTCCGCCCGGATCCTGACCCGCTCTTGCTCGCTCAGATCCCGTCCCAGCGAAATCCGACCCCCGTCGGGCAGGTCGAGGTGATCGAACTGGAGCGCGAGGGAGCCGGGCGTCGTGCAGTGCTCGGGCTTGAGCCCCAACCGAAACGGAGACCCTATGACCTCGGACCAGGCTCGCCCGACAACGGGCCCGAGCTGGGCCTCGGTGGCGGGAGTCGTGTCTCGGACGATCCCGTCAGCGCAGCAACGCAGGCAGAACAGCTCTGAGCGTAAAATGAGCTCGCTGAGCTCCTCCGGTCGAATCAAGTGCAACTCCCTTGGGTTCGTGCTCACCATTTCACGCTCCCTCGTCGGGACCCGCAAGCCGAGGGTGACTGTGCAAACGGGTGACCAAGCCACGCCGCTGGAGCAAGCGGCGCCCGGGCAGGGCTCAAGCGCGCCCGTGGCCTAAGCGAGTCACCCGCGCGAGACGCGCTCAGGAGTCGTGTCTCGTTTGTGAGACGCGCTGGCTAGTGGGATTGGGTCTATGGCTTGGCATGGAGGTTGCAGTGCGAAGTCCAAAGACCCCCCCGGGCCGCCTCTTCAGGACCTCTCAATGATCCGATTCCAAGACCTGACGGCATGCGACGTCATGACCCCCAACCCCCTCTGCCTAGACAGCGACGCGACGCTCACCGAAGCCGAGGAGCTGCTGCTCAGCGCTGGAGTCGACGAAGCCCCGATCGTGGGCGACTCCGGGGAATACCTCGGCTCTTGCTCGGTCCGCGATCTGCTCCTCGCCCGCCGAGAGCGAAACGGTGCGCGCACGGTGGGCGGCCTCCCGAAGCGAGCGACCCCGACCTGCTCCGGATCGCTCCGCCTTGCCCAAGCCTGCCAACTCATGATCCGAGAGCGCTCACGCCGAATCGTGGTCGTGGCCGGAGGGCGTCCGGTCGGGATCGTCTCGTGCACCGAGGCAGCTCGAGTCCTGGCCTGCCTCGAGGATCTCAGTCACGCCCGTAAGCCATGGAACTTCACGCCCTTCGAGGAGGGCACTCACCCTGAAGAGAGCGCCCTGGGCGCCGGAGGAATCTGATGACGAGCGTCCGCAAGAGAGGCCTGGTCTCAGGCTGGATGACAACGCACATCATCTCGGTCGAGCCCCAAGACGCCCTGTTTGACGCCGTCGAGAAGATGGCCGAGCGCGCGATCCGCCACGTGCTCGTAACCGAGGGCGACCGCCTGACGGGAATCCTGTCCAACCGGGACCTCGTTCGATCCACGTTCCGCACTCCCGATCGTCGCCTCGACCTTCACGGCGTGACCGTCAGCGAGGTCATGACCCCCAAGCCGATCACCACCACGCCAGACACGACCCTCGCCGAGGCGGCCCGCCTGATGGTCCAGCACGCGATCAACGCGCTCCCCGTCGTCGAAGGGGAACGCCCCGTCGGAGTCCTGAGCAGCGACGACCTCCTTCGCGCCCTCTCCGTTCAAGAGCTCTGTCCGCCGCTGCCCCAGGTCTAGACGCCACTCCCGCGCGAGCACCCCTCCGACACAAGTTGTGGGAGGGGAGCAGCCGCCTACTCGAGGGCCCCACCCTCCGTTTGGGCCACCGCTCAGGCCGCGCCTGCACTCCCTCTCCTCAACCTCCGCTCCCTCGAGGAGCGCCACCCCCCCGGGCGTAGCCACGACCGCGGACCTGCCTCGTCCCTCGTCTCCCGCCCAGCAGATGCCTGCCACCCCGCCCGAAATGGAGTCTGTACCCTCTATGAGCCCCCCGGCCACTCCCTCCCCTGGAGCCCTTGAACGCTTCAGCTACGACGACGCCCCCGTGCGCGCCTTCCTCCTCGCCACGATCGTGTGGGGCCTCGTCGGCATGCTGGTCGGGCTCGTCATAGCCCTCCAACTCGCCAACCCCGCATTCAACGTGCTCCCTGAGCTCAGCTTCGGCCGGCTCCGGCCACTCCACACCAACGCGGTCATCTTCGCGTTCGCAGGCAACGCGTTCTTCACGGGCTGCTACTACTCGATGCAGCGTCTCCTCAAGGCGCAGACCTTCAGCAAGAAGCTCAGCTGGATTCACTTCTGGGGCTGGCAAGCGATCATAGCCTCGGCCGCGATCACGCTCCCGCTCGGGTTCACCCAGGGGAAGGAATACGCCGAGCTCGAGTGGCCGATCGATATCGCGATCACCGTGATTTGGATCCTGTTCGCGGTCAACGTGTTCGGCACGATCTACAAGCGGCGCGAGCGACACCTCTACGTCGCGATCTGGTTCTACATAGCCAGCATCGTGACGGTCGCGATTCTCCACGTGTTCAACAACCTCGTCGTCCCGGCCGGACTTTTCAAGAGCTACTCGATCTACGCCGGCGTCCAAGACGCCTTCATGCAGTGGTGGTATGGGCACAACGCAGTCGCGTTCTTCCTCACGACGCCCTTCCTAGGGCTGATGTACTACTTCCTGCCCAAGGCGGCCGACCGCCCCGTCTTCAGCTACAAGCTCTCGATCCTCCACTTCTGGTCCCTGGTGTTTATCTACGTCTGGGCCGGTCCCCACCACCTCCACTACACCGCGCTCCCCGAGTGGGCCTCGACCCTCGGAATGCTGTTCAGCATCATGCTCTGGATGCCCAGCTGGGGCGGAATGATCAACGGACTCCTCACGCTGCGAGGCGCCTGGAACAAGGTCACGACCGACCCCGTCCTCAAGTTCTTCGTGGTCGCGATCACCTTCTACGGAATGGCTACCTTCGAGGGCCCCTTGATGTCGATCAAGACCGTCAACGCGCTTAGTCACTACACCGACTGGACGATCGCCCACGTGCACGCAGGTGCCCTCGGCTGGGTCGGGTTCATGACCTTCGGAATGGCCTACTGGCTGATGCCGCGCCTGTTCCGGACCGAGCTCTGGAGCACGCGCCTCGCCAACGCCCACTTCTGGATCGGGACCTTCGGGATCCTGCTTTACATCATTGCGATCTACGGGGCCGGCCTGACCCAGGGCCTCATGTGGCGCGCCTTTGACAGCACCGGTCGACTCGTCTACCCGGACTTCGTCGAGACCGTGACCCCGCTGATGCCCTTCTATTGGGCGCGAGCGATCGGCGGCAGCCTCTACATCGTGGGCGCCGTCCTCTGCCTCGCGAACCTCGTCATGACCTGGCGAAGCGCTCCCCCCGACCAAAGCCCAGAGGTGTTCGAGGCTCCGCCCATGGCAGCGCTCGTGATCCCCGCGGAGAACCCCTCGCCCTTCCGCAAGGGGCGCCCGGCGTCGACCGAACCCTTCTTCAACCTCGGGCGATTCGCCGAGGCCAGCTGGCACCGGGTCTGGGAGGCGCTCCCAGGACGCTTTACGGTGTTCGTCGTGATCGCGGTCGTCGTCGCCTCGCTGTTCGAGATCATTCCGACCTTCTTGATCAAGAGCAACGTGCCCACGATCACGACCGTCAAGCCCTACACCCCGCTCGAGCTCTACGGACGCGACATTTACCTCGCGGAGGGCTGCTACAACTGCCACTCGCAGATGGTCCGCCCGCTGATCTCTGAGACCGAGCGCTACGGCGAGTATTCCAAGCCTGGCGAGTTCGTCTACGACCACCCCTTCCAGTGGGGCTCACGGCGAATCGGACCTGACCTCCACCGAGTCGGCGGGAAATACAGCGACCTCTGGCACCTCGAGCACCTCGAGGCGCCCGCCAAGGTCACGCCCGACTCGATCATGCCGATCTACAAGCACCTCTCGACACAGAGAGTCGACTTCGAGGTCATTCAGGCTCGGGTCGACGCGATGGCTATGCTCGGCGTGCCCTACGGAGAGGCGATCAAGCGCGCCCCAGAGATGGCGCGGGAGCAGGCCGACCTCGTCGCCCGCGGACTCGCAGGGGAGATCGCGCCGGGTGACGCGACCCGAGGGGAGGTGATCTTCGAGCGCTATCGCGATAAGGACGTCGTCGCGTTGATCGCTTACCTCCAGCGCCTCGGAACCGATATCAGCAAACCTGTGCCCACCCAGACCACGACACCCGGCGTCCATGAATCCACTCCCAGGAGCGAAAAATGAGCCTGCGAGACATCATGAGTCACGCTGACCTGAGCGTGTATCCCGAGGCCTCCCTCATCTTGTTTCTGGCCGTGTTCCTAGCGGTCGCCTGGCGCGTCTCGAGGCGAGACTAGAGCGAAGACGCCTACGACGCGTCGCTGCCGCTCGGCGACGCATCGCTGCCGCTCGGCGGCGAGGGCCTGGAGCGTGTCGCATGAGCGCCACCGGAAGCCAAGCCTCGACAGCCCCGAGCGAGCCGCCGCTCCTCGGCCACGAGTACGACGGGATTCGGGAGTACGACAACCCCCTCCCCGGCTGGTGGCTGTGGATCCTCGGCCTCTCGGTCCTGCTCGCGCCCTTCTACGTGCTCTGGATCCACGGCGGTCCCGATCGGTCCTTCCTCGACGAATACCGGGCCGAAGCGGCGGCCGTCGCCAAGCGCCGAGCCGAGGAGGCCCTCCGCCACCCCGTCACCGATGAGTCGCTCTTGACCTTGACCAAGGACTCTGCCTCGGTCCAGTTTGGTGGGAACGTGTTCGCGACCAAGTGTGTCGTCTGCCACGGTCCCGAGGGCCAGGGCAAGATCGGACCGAACCTGACGGACACGGCCTGGATCCTGGGAGGAAGCCCGACCCGGATCTACGAGACGATCAGCGGAGGCGGCCGCCTCGGGAAGGGAATGCGAGCCTGGGGCAAGGAGATCGGACCGGCCGAGCTCCGCAAGGTCACGGCCTTCGTGATCAGCCTCAAGGGCACCCAGCCCAAGGACCCCAAGGCACCCGAAGGTGAGCTGACCGACAACACGGCGCCTCCCAAGTGAGCCCGGTGAAGTGACCCCTCCTGCCCCCAAAGGGTCCCTTGCTGACGCTAAAGATTCCAAGGCCGAGCCCGCGCCCCCCGAGGGCGCCCGGGCAGAGCCTCAGTCGTCGCCGCTCGCTCCGCCCGGGGAGGTCCTGTCCACCCTGCGCAAGGACGGCACCCGGCGCTGGATCCGCCCGCGGCCAAGTGAGGGGCGCTTCCTGAGCGGACGCCGCGGGGTCGCCTACGGCCTGATGGCGGTCTTCCTGACCCTGCCTCACGTCGTGATCGGGGGGAAGCCCGCGATCTTGCTCGACGTTGTCCGGCGCAGGTTCACCCTCTTCGGCGCGACCTTCGTGTCGACCGACACCCTGTTCTTGCTCCTGGCCGCGCTGGCTGTGTTCCTGACCGTGTTCCTCCTGACCGCCCTCTTCGGTCGAGTCTGGTGCGGCTGGGCCTGCCCGCAAACGGTCTACATGGAGTTCCTGTTCCGGCCCCTCGATCGGCTCTTCGAGGGGAGCTACCAGCAGCAGGCCAAGCTCGATCGAGAGGGGGGAGGGATCCGCCGCGTCGCTAAGCACGTCGTGATCGTGGCGATCAGCGTGTTCTTGGCGCATACCTTCCTGGCCTACTTCGTGGGCTGGTCGACGCTCATGGGCTACCTGACGACCTCCCCTGCGGAGCACCCGACCGCGTTCGCGGTCATGGTCTCGGTCAGCGGCGCCATGGCCTTCAACTTCGGCTGGTTCCGCGAGCAGACCTGTCTGGTGGCCTGCCCCTACGGGCGCTTACAATCCGTCCTCCTGGATCAGGCCTCGCTCGTGGTCGGTTACGACACTGGTCGAGGAGAGCCGCGAGGGAAGGCCAAGAAGGGCCGCGCCGTGGCCGTGGCAGAGCGAGGGGACTGCATTGACTGTCGGGCCTGCGTCACGACCTGCCCGACGGGGATCGACATTCGCGACGGCCTCCAGCTCGAGTGCATTGGCTGCGCCCAGTGCATAGACGCCTGCGACGCGATCATGACCCGCACAGGCAAGCCGCTCGGCCTCGTTCGTTACGGCGCGCGCTCTGAGCTCGAGGGAGGGACCCCGAGCAAGATCCTCCGCCCGCGAGTCGTGATCTACGCCCTGGCCCTCCTGCTGGTGCTCGGCGGCTTGGGCGGCGCGCTCCTCGATCGACCCAGCGCAAAGGTCAAGGCCCTGCGCGGAATCGGAGCGCCCTTCGTGACGCTCCCGAGCGGCGAGATCAGCAACCAGATTCGCTTAAAGATCCACAACCAGAGCGATCAGAGCCGGAGCTACACGCTCTCGCTGATCACCCCCTCGGGTGCCCAACTCGTCGCTCCCGAGAACCCGATTCAAATCGGGGCGGGCGAGCTCGCCGAGGCCACACTCTTTGTCGTCCTCCCTCGCGCGGCCTACGCCGGCACCGGAGAGCTGCCTTGCCAACTCGAGGTCGCCGACGGCGTCGACTTCGAGCGGGTCGTCACCCTGACCCTGCTAGGCCCGAGCCAATGAGCCACCCCGCCCCTTCCCACAAAGAAATCGCCCCTCCTCCTGGCCCTTCGTTGTGTGGGGACTCAAAAGACTCCGAGCGGCGCGCTCGACACCTCTGGACAGGGATCGTGCTGGGACTGCTCGGGTTCTGCCTCGTGACTCAGCTCAGCTTCCTCTACATAGCCAGCAGCGACCCAAGCTCAGTGGCCGAGCCTGACTACTACGCCAAGGCGATCGCCTGGGAAGACCGACAGCGTCAGGAAGCGCGCAATCGAGAGCTGGGCTGGGTGGCCGACGCGCAGCTCTCGGAGCTCCGAAACGGCGCCCGGGTCCTCCAGATCGGGCTCAGAGACGCCAAGGGGGCGCCGCTCGCTGACTGCCGGCAAGTCCGGGTCAAGGTCTTCCACAAGGCTCGCGCCGGGCGAGCCTTCAGCGCGACGCTCCGTTCGAGCGCGACGCCCGGCAAGTACGAAGCCACACTCCCCTTGCGCCGCGCAGGCGTGTGGGAGGTTCGCTTGGAGGCCTGGCACAGCGGCTCCCAGTTCACCCTTCGCCGCGACGTGATCGCGCCATGAGCGACGCGTGATCGACTCGCTGGATCCCGCGCTCTTGGGAGCCGTGCTCGCGACGAGCGCGCTCGGGAGCTTGCACTGCGTCGGCATGTGCGGCCCGCTCGTGGTCAGCGCGGCGAC
>JAESQQ010000006.1 GCA_016765095.1 Planctomycetota bacterium
AGCTGTGACGATCAAGATCTCCTCGGGCTTGTAGCCAACGCGGCGCTTCATAGCAGGCCTCCTACCACCCCCTTCGGCACTGCGCATCCGGGACTTGAGGGAAAATGCCTACCCCCGGGGCGTGACCATCGGTCTGAGTAACCCGCCCAGGTCGTGCGGGATCGAGCGGATCTACTCCAGCCCGATTGACCGGGTGTATCGGGCTTGGAGTTACTGAATCTAGGCTTCGCCTCACGACCATCGACCGCCGCGCGTGGTGACCTGACTTCTTGGACCGCCAAGAGTCGCCAAGAACCACCGAGGCTGTCGCTGAGACTGATATCTCCGGTGAATTGGTGCGACCTCGCGCACCCCACAGCTCAGCCGCTGCACCGCTCGCCTCCATCGGCCAGAATGACCCTGTGTCAGAGGTCAGCTACTACGGCTATGTGCGTGTGTTCTATCCCCTCGGCGAGGGGAAGATCGTGCTTCGGACGGAGCTCGACTGGAACCTCGACGTGGAGCCGGTCGCGGTCGAGGAAGACGGCCAGCGCTTCGACTTCCTGATCTCCCACGCCCGCCCCTACTTGTCCTGCAAGCCCTGCATTCGCAAGGAAGGCGAGCGGACTCGCTGGGCTGCGGGCGGCAACAAGCTGGTCGTCCTCTCCGAGTCCCCCCAGGACATATATCCGCACTTCTTCACCGGTGAGCGAGGCCGGATCACTCAGATCCTAGAGTGCCCCTCTCAAGTCTTGGGCCGCGCGCTTCGCCTCCGGATCTACCTGCCGGGGGGCTATGACGAGAACTACCTCAAGCGCTACCCCGTCCTCTACATGTTCGACGGGCGAAACCTGTTCTTCCCCGAGGAGTCCTTCCTGGGCAGGGAGTGGAAAATCGACGAGAGCCTCGACCTCCTCAACTCCATGAACCTGATCGACCGCGCGATCGTGGTCGGCGTGCACGCCAAGGACCGCCTCGCCGAATACACGGCCCCAGGCTACGTGCCCTACGCCAAAGCCCTCGCGACCGAACTCAAGCCGTGGATCGACCGCAGCCTGCGGACCTTGCCCGGACGCGATCGGACCGGCGTCATGGGCTCCTCGCTCGGCGGCGTGATCGCGTTCCACCTCGCCTGGAGCTACCCCGAGGTGTTTGGCAACGCAGCCTGCCTCTCAAGCACCTTCGGGCACCGCGACGACCTCCTCGAGCGCGTCCGCGGCGATTCGATCGAAAGTCGCAAGGGCCTCAAGATCTACCTCGACAGCGGCTGGCCCAGCGACAACTACGAGATCACGCTCAGCATGGTCAACGCGCTGATCGAGCGCGGATTCATGCTCGGGCGCGACGTGCTCCACCTCGCCTTTCCCAACGACAAGCACAACGAGACCTCCTGGGCCTCGCGAGTCCACATTCCGCTCCAGCTCTTCTCGGGGAAAGTCCGTCACGCCGCGGCTCGCCACGCCCAGCCCTACACGACCGAGAGCAAGCGCGCGAGCCGCGTCTACCGCAAGCTCGACGACGGCCAGCCCCCAAGCGACTCGCCCTAAACCGGAGGCCACGATTCTGAGAGGTCGCCCACGAGGGTGGTCTCACGACTCCCGTTCGCTATAAAGGCGACCTCGCTCAGAATCGCGCTCCGCTTTACTAGGAAGAGTTGAGTGTCGAAAGGGTCTTAGCTGCGTAGCAGGGCTTGTCCCCGAGTCCAGCGCGTTTACTGAGACACCCATGGAAGCTCAGCTGCCCTGCGACCCCACCGCGCCCAGCGCCCGGATCGTGGCCACGATCGGGCCGCCCGACTCGACCGCTTACGAGCACCTCGAGGAGATCCTGGGCTGCGGCACGATCCGAATCAACCTCGCCTTCGCGGGGCCGGAGCGCTACGAAGAGCTGCGCCAACTCGTGCGGCGAATCCGTGAGCGCGGCGGCAACAAGATCTGCATTCTGCTCGACTGCGTCGGCCCACGGGTCAAGCTCGGCGCGCTCCCGCGCGAAGGCGTCCAGCTCCGCGAGGGCGCCGAAATCACGATCACGACCCGCGACGTGGCGGCGAGCGAGGCCCTGATCCCGACCGTGTTCGAGCCGCTGGCGACCATGGTCTCCGTCGGCCAGCCGATCCTGCTCGCCGAGGGCCGAATGCGCCTCGAGATCACCGCCAGCGACGGGGTCAGCGAAGTCACCTGTAGGGTCACCCGCGGCGGGCTGCTCAAGAAGCGAGGGATCAACCTCCCCGAGACCGACCTCCCGATCCCCGCCCTCAGCGAGCGAGATCGAGCAGACCTCGACGCGCTCCTAGACGAGGAGGTCGACATGATCGCGCTCTCTTTCGTGCGCAGCGTCGAGGACGTCCGCATGCTCCGAACCTACCTCTGCGAACGAGGTCGACGGGACGTGCGGATCATGGCCAAGATCGAGACCCGCCAAGCCGTGGCGGAGATCGACGAGATCGCCGCCCAGTGCGACGCGCTCATGGTCGCCCGAGGCGATCTGTGGGCCGAGCTGGAGAACCCGTGGTCGCTGCCCCGAGTCACGACCCGGATCATTCAGGCCGGCAACCGAATCGGGATCCCCGTCATGACCGCCACCCAAACTCTCTCGAGCATGACCGAGCGAGACATGCCGAGCCGAAGTCGACGAGCTCTACTTCCTCCTCCACGAGGGCTCGGACGCGATCATGGGCTCTGAGGAGTTCGCGATCGGGCGTTTTCCGCACGAAGTCGTGTCCGCGATCCGGTCCGTCTCGCGAGAAGTCGACGCCGAGCGCCGCGAGCTGCCGCCCCGGGCCTACGCGGACCCCGAGCACGGGTTCGACCGCGAGCGAGCCGGAATCGCCTGGGCCGAGCACTCCGCGCACGTGCGCTGCGTGGTCGCGATCAGCAGCTTCGGCGGGAACGCGCGCAAGATCTACCGGCGCCGCAAGCGCAAGCCGCTCGTGATCATTACCAACGAGCCCGCGACAGCCCGCTATCTGCAGCTCTTTGGGGCCCACGTCGTGCTCGTGGACTACGACCGAGGAGAGCTCGATCACACCGCGATCGTGCAGGTCGCGCTCCGCAAGCTCGGCTGGACGGGGACCGACGAGTCGGCCCTGCTCGTGGTGCGACACCGAGTCTCTAAGACCAAGACCACCTCGAAGATCGAGGAGGTCCCGCTCCCGACCTGAGGGACTGGCCTCCGGAATGCGACCGGGGGAAAATCCTGCTCGGATTGAGTCTCAGAGCGTCCTATACTCACTGCATGCCTCGGACCACCCTCCTCCTGCTCGCCCTCCTCATACCCCTGGGCTCGAGCACCTTCGCCCAGACCCAAGACGAGCCGATCGTCCTGATCACTGGCTTCAAGCCGTGGGGGACCCGAACCAACAACCCCTCGTGGGAGGGAGCGAAGCTCCTCCAAGGCGAGACGATCGAGGACCACACCGTCCAGGCTCACGTGATCGACGTCGACTACCGCAAGGTGCTCGCGGATCTCCCCGCGATCATGAAGGGGGTCAAGCGACCGGCTGTCGTGATCAGCTTCGGGGTCGCTGGCGGGCCCATGAGCTACGAAGAGAAGGCTCGGAATCAGACCTCCTGGGGCCGTGACGACGGCGGCTACGCGCCCGTCGACGACCGCGTCGCCGAAGACGGCCCCATGATCTACTCCTCGCTCCTGCCCAAGGAGGAGATCCTGAGCGGACTCGCGGCGACCGGCCATGAGATCGAGGTCTCTGACGACGCCGGCAGTTATCTGTGCGAGTTCACCTTCTACCTGGGTCTCTACACGCGCGAGAAACTCGGGCAGACCTCGACGGCGGGGTTCATTCACGTCCCTTACTTTAGGAGCCAGCCCGAGATCAGCGGAGAGACGATCTCGGCCGCAATGCGCGAATTGATCGCGATCGTGCTGCGCAAGCGCAAACTCGATCAAGCCAAGGCCCAACAGAACACCGGAGCGCTGATCCCAACGGACGTCGACGAAACGGAGGGCGTCCCGATCGCGCAGGACAACACCAACGGCGCGGTGCCCGACGACGAGGCACCCGCTCCGAAGCGGTCTGGCGAGACCAAGGGACCTGGCGAGACCAAGGGACCTGGCAAGACCAAGGGACCTGGCAAGACCGAGACGTCTAGTACACCAGACCAGCAGCGCTCCGCAGGCCCGCCAATTGGAACCGCTCCTCCCACCGAGCAGGAACTCAAGGCCGGTGCACCCTCGCTCGGAATCGTCGACAAGATTTCGACGGACGGTGAGTGACGCCTCCCGGCGCCTGAGGCTCCTCGCCCCGATCGCCGCCTTCCTCCTGCTCGCTCTCGTCGCGGGCCTCCTGTTCTACTTCCGCAGCCCCGCTCAGCTGGCCGGCTCGCCCGCTCCCTCGCCGCCCTCGAGCCCAGGCCCCGAAGTCATGGGCTTGCTCGACGGCGAGCCGATCCCGATCGAGACTTTCCTCCTCGCCCTCGGCCAACACGTCGATCTCTCGGTCCATGAGCCCAAGTCCCTCGCCCCCACCCGAGGTGTGGTCTTGATCCGCGAGCTGGAGGAGAAGCACGGCAAGTGGCAGATCGAGCGCGCCTTCGATCGCGCCGTCTACGCCGCGCTCGCAGACCGAGCGATCAAGAAGGCTGGCGTCACGATTTCACGAGACGCGATCGAGGCCCTCCTCGCGCGGGAAGCTGCCGCCTTTCGAGACACGGCCGACGGGCAGCGCTTCGAGTCCTACACCGAATACTTGCAGCAGACGGGACGGAGCGTGGCTCTCCGCAAGGAGGAACTCCGCCGTGAGCTTGGACTCGACCGAGTCCTGGGCGATCCCGACGAAGCCACCCTCCGCGCAGAGTTCGCGGAGCTCCACGACCACTACAGCGGCCGCAAAATTCTCCTGCGCCACCTTCTCTTGAAGAAGGAGGCCCAAGCCAAAGCCCTCCTGCGCCGTGCCGAGGCGGGCGAGAAGTTCGCGACGCTGGCCAAGGCCCACTCGACCGAGGCCTCGACCGCCAAGAAAGGCGGTCTGGTCGCCTGGATCCGGCGGCGGGGCGACGTGCCCGAGCCCTTGGCTGCGCTGGCTTTTGGGCTCCCGATCGGGGAGCCAGGTGGACCCGTCAAGACCGTCTACGGCTGGCACCTCGTGCTAGTCGACGCCGAGCGCCCAGGCAAGGAAGTCGACTTCGCGAGCACCAAGGCCGACCTCACCAAGGTCGTTCGCCAGCGACGCCGAGTCGAGTTCATGAAGGCCGAGCGGGCCGAGGCCAAGATCAAGCCGCTCTGGTAAGACGGCTTGTTGGGGAAGGGGACTCAGTTGGCCGAGGCGACTTCAAGGCCCAAACGCCACTCTGCGATTGAAGGCGCCCTGTTGGGGACTGCGGTCGGCGATAGCCTCGGCTTGCCCCGCGAAGGCCTCTCTGGCCGGCGCGCCGGGCGCCTCTTCCCAGGGGCGCTGCGTCACCGGCTCGTGCTCGGGCGCGGAATGATCAGCGACGACACCGAGCACACCTGCTTCGTCGCCCAAGCCCTCCTGGCCTCGCCCACAGACCCTGACGCCTTCGGACGATCCCTCGGCTGGCGCCTGCGGGGCTGGCTCCTGGGGCTCCCGGCCGGGATCGGGTTCGGGACCCTGCGAGCCCTGTTCAAGCTCTGGCTCGGGTTTCCGCCCCACCGCAGCGGAGTCTTCTCCGCCGGAAACGGCCCTGCCATGCGGGCCCCGATCCTGGGGGCTTGCCTCGGCGACACGCCGCTCCTTCGCGAGGTCGTCCGAGTCTCGACCCGGGTCACCCACACCGACCCCAAGGCGGAGGAGGGCGCGCTGGCCGTCGCTCTCGCCGCCCACCACGGCGAGACCCGCGGCGCTGATCTCGACGCCGGCGCCTTCTTGGATCTGCTCCGGGCAGAGCTCAAGGGGGAAGAACTCCGCGCGGCGCTCGATCAAATCGGCGAGCACCTGGCCCGAGGCGCTGAGCCGTCGGAGTTCGCCGAGGCGATCGGTCAGGCGAAGGGGATCAGCGGCTACGTGAATCACACCGTCCCCGCCGTTCTCTTTTGCTGGCTGCGATCGCCCACCGACTACCGGGCCGCGCTCACCGAGTTAATCGAGCTCGGGGGCGACGCCGACACGACGGGCGCGATCCTCGGCGGCGTCGCTGGCGCGACCGTTGGAAGCGAGGGGATCCCAGCCGAGTGGATCGAGGGGATCTGCGAGTGGCCGCGGACCGTGCCCTGGCTGCGCCGGCTCGGGGGGCGGCTCTACGACACGCTCGAGGAGGGCAAATCGCCCGGCCCGCTTGGCCTGTTTTGGCCCGGGATCCCGCTCCGGAATTTGCTCTTCCTGAGCGTGGTGCTGACGCATGGGTTCCGACGCCTGCTCCCGCCCTACTAGTGCTGCCCGTCACAAGTTGCGGTACACCCCATTGCTTTCGTAGGGGAGGGATTTATCCGGGTTTACAGCTCCTGAGGTAGCGACGGTTAAGTGCGCCGGAGGCTCCAGAGAGG
>JAESQQ010000007.1 GCA_016765095.1 Planctomycetota bacterium
CCCCCACCCTTCGCGTACATGTAGGTCCGCCAGTAGCGAACCTTGCCGAAAAGCACGCCTATCTCGCGGCTTTGGTCCTGCTTCCGGCGAAAGCGACGCCCGCCTTCGCAGACCACGGGCGGAATCTCCAAGTGCTCGTGCTGTCGACAGAGGAACAGCGCGACCAGGAAGGAGCCAACCGAGGGCGAACACGACGGGAGGCCCTGCTCGAAGTCAAGGAACGTGCGCCCCTCGGGCACCTGCCTCTTGGCGAAAGCGACGACCCCCTCGAAACACTCGCGGAGGCGGGTCTCGATCTCGTCCGAGGTCGTTTGCCCGGTCTTCCAGACTCTCCGGAGGCACCGACACGACATCCGCCATCACCGGACAGGGCCTAGTCGTCTATGGAGAACACGTCCTCGAAAGCCCCCGATCAGAATAGCTCCGTCCGCCCCAACGGCGAGACTAGTGCTACTCGTACCTAACGAGAATTGCTCTCGGAGTTTTCCGGTCGTGAGGTCCCAGACGTGGATCGATCCGCCGGAGCGGTGGCCAGTGACGGCGACGCCATAACGGCCAGAGGGGTCCACGGCAGCATCTCGGTACGCGCCTGCGCGTGCCTCGGAGGTCGAGAGGAGCTCGCCCCAAAGCGAGTAACGAACCCACACTCCCTCGCGCCGCCGTAGCCCGACGAGCGCTTCACCTACGAAAGTCAGGCCCAGCAGTCCCCCCGCGCGAGCTGGCTCTCCCAGCGTGCGGGTCGCGCCGTCGCTGGTTCCGAGGAGGAGGACCTCGTCGCCTTGCCCGAGGGCGGTCGCCAGCCACTTCCCTGTCTGCGACATGGCGAGGCCCTGGGGCCGTCGTATGTCAGCAGGGATCTCGATCTCCCGTACGAGGGCTCCGTCCTTGCTCGAAAGCACGAAGAGGTGTCGGTCTCGGTAGAATGCATAGACGTACTTCCCGCCAGGGTCGAGCCTCAGACCGGTGAGGCCCGAATTGGTGGGGTGGGCAGAGCGCCAGAGCGACCTAAGCGGCTCGAGCTGCCAAAGCTCAACGGTAAGGCGGCCAGCGATCACGAACCGTGTCTGGGCCCTCCCAAGCGCCACGTGACTCAGGCGTGTTCGAGCCTCCGCACGTTCCAGCAAGCGCTGGTTCTCCATGTCCCACAGGTGAACGAAACCCTGGGAATCCACGCTGAGGCTGCGCTTCCCGCCTTGCAGGATCACCACGTCGGAGACCCTCCCTCGTACGCGACCCAACAAGCTGCAGCGTTCCGCCCGCTCACGGTCCAGCGCGTCGTCCAGCCGCGACAAGTAGGGAGTGGAGCCCGACTTGCAAGCCTGGTCCAGTGCACGGCGCGCGAGTTCGAGACGACCTAGCTCCCAGGCCGCGAGCGCGACTTCGAGTGTGTCTTTGGGGTCCTTGCTTGCGCTCAGCCGGACGAGGGCACCGTCGAGGTGCCCCAGCTTCAGCAGCGTTCGGCCATGAGCCAGAGCCCTCTCGGCTTCGTCCATGACGAGGCGCTCCGCCTCGCGAGCAGAAGCTTCGGCTCTCACTCGGCCCAGGTCCCAGAGCTCTATCTCCTGGCCCGCGACGAGGACGCGTTCTCCTGCTTGGTCTACAGCGAGGGTGTGGAGTGAATCGAGATCCGATCCAAATCTTCGGACGGTCGTCGAGTCCTGGCGAAGCACCTGCCAGCTCCCGTCGTAGCAGGCGGTGAACACCCGGCCGCCTCGGACCTCAATGGCTTGGATCTCAGCCGCGTGAACTCGGCGGTGGGCTCGAAGCCTTCCGGAAGGAAGTGTGTAGATGCTAAGCCCTCCGCCGACGTTGCCTATCAAGGCGAGCTCAGAAGAAACCCAGAGCGCGGAGGGGGCTTGAGGCACTCGAAACTCCTGCAGTGGTCGATCCTTGGAGAGATACTGCACCCTCCTCGAACCGTCCGAGACGAGCGCGGAAGTGCCGTCGCCACTGAGCGCGAGCGACCGTGGAGCCTCCCGTCCCTTGCCGGACAGCCGCCAAACGGGCTTTGGGGAGCCCTCTCGGAACACCTCGATCGAGCCGTCAGCTCGTCCAAGAGCGAAGTGCTCCCCACCCCGTGCGACGGCAGCGGCGCTGGCCGGGCCGAGGTCCGCGGAACGCGCGGGGCTGAGCGACTTGAGGTCCCAGGAGCGATACCAGCCGCCCGCGCAGATGCTTACGAGCCGCTTCTCAGTCAGCTCAAGCGCCAGGATCGGCGCGTCGTGCCAGCTCAATCGTTCGAGGCGCCTGCCGCCGCGCGCGTCGAAGAGGATGAGGAGACCATCGTGTCCCCCGGTGACTGCTAACCGACCCTGGGGGTCGATTGCAATGGCGCCTAGTTCATGCCTTACCGCCTTGCCCGTTCGTCGAATCGGCGGAGTTGCTGGGTCGACGAAACGGAGGGGCAGACGAGTTCGCTCGGCGCCGGTGTTGAGCCCGACCCCAAGGCCGAGGTCCCAAATCGAAACCGTACCGTCATTCGACCCGGTGGCGACGAGCGCACCGTCAAGGCTCACTCCTAGGGATCGGACCGGCTTGCCAACCGAAGCCTCGACTAGGGGCTTGGGGCGAGATGGGAGCTCGTCCTCTCTGGGCTTGCTCATCCACGGGATCGCCCAGGCGAACAGGCGTCCGTCCTGGCCGGTCGTCACGAGTCGATCGGTGCCCCGCACGTACGCCAGATCCGAGACGGGCGCCACGTGGGCGTCAAGCTGATAGTGCTCGGCGTAGTTATTGATTACGCGCTCCCTCCCTGTCCTATTGGTTAGAGTCCTTGTGTGACCCCACACATGGACACGGGTGCCGACGGAGAACACAACCTGAGGCGCGAAACGTGTGGAGCGGAGCGAGCGTAGGGGGCCCCTGGAGAGCCACTTCGGCCACTGCCTCGAATAGTCCCAATAGACGCTCGTGCTCTCGATCTCGCCATTTGGCGTGTTCCACCTCACCAATCGGCCTTCAGCGTCTCCGAGCCAGAGGTAGTTCGTAGACGCTGCGAGCCCCGTGACCTCGCGGAGATGCACGTCCTCTCTGCCAGCGAAGGTCGGGGCCCTCTGCCCAGAAGCAAGCTCCCAGCTAGTGAAGATCGAGGTGCGACTTCCTGCGAAGAGATAGCGATCGTCCTCCGAAAACGCGAGCGCCTCTACGCCCCCCTCCAAGGTGTCCAAGAGGCGGGCAGCGCCCCCGCGTCGAGAGACGAGGTGGACGCGGCCGTCTCCGCCGCCGACTGCGATCCAGCGGGCAGTTGGGCTCATTACCATGGCGCTGAGCTGTCCTAGTCCTCGAGCAATCTCTCGCAGTTCGCCGCCAAGGAGCGAGATCTCGACCACCCGCCCGTCGACGCCTGCGGAGTAGAGGCGTCGGTCAGGTGCGAACGCGAGGCCGACCGACGGTCCTTTATGGACGCTGAGGTGACGAAGAGGGCTAACGATCCGACGGCGAGCGGCGATCAGCCCCAGTTCGGCACTGAGGGGTGACCGACCGATACGTTCGAAGAGAGCAGTCGCCCCATTGAACGTCTTCGTCGCTTCGATGGGCTGACCGCTCAAGAGGAGCGCGTCGCCCTGGCCGACCAGGCTTGCTGCGGCAAGCGCCTCAGCTTCGCGACGCGCTTCTTCTTCTGTGGCGCGGGCCTCGTCGGCGTCTCGTTTCGCCGCCAGCGCGCTCTCTCGCTCAATTCGGGCGATATCACGCTCCGCGCGGATCGCCCAAACGGAGTAAACACTGCCGAACAAGAGCGTCAGCGCGAAGGCGAGTGTGGCGCCGCTAAGCGCTCGGTTCCTCTTCCCCAAGCGGACTGCTCGCTCCCAGCCGCTGAGGGGTCGAGCCTCGATCGCTTCGCCGGCAAGGAACCGCTGGAGGTCTCGGGCGACGGCAGCTCCGTCTGGGTAGCGATCGCCTTGCTCCTTCTCGAGGCACCTGAGAATGATCGTCTCGAGGTCCCGGTTGATCGTCGGGCTGAGCCGACTCGGAGGAATGGGATCGCTACCCGCGATCCTGGTCAGGAGCTCCATGAAGCTCTCGCCCACGAAAGGGGGCTGGCCGGTGAGCGCGAAGTAGAGCAAGCCGCCAAGAGCGAACACGTCGCTGGAGGGACGAGTCTTGTCGACTTGGCCCGCGGCCTGTTCGGGGCTCAGGAAATCGGGTGTCCCCATGATCAGCCCGGCTCGCGAGAGGCCCGTGTCGATCGCGGTGTCACGTGCGAGACCGAAATCGGTCAGCCTCGCTCGTCCCTCACCGATGAGGACGTTTCCGGGCTTGACGTCGCGATGGACGATTCCATGTCTGTGCGCGTGTCCGAGGGCCTCGGCAACGTCGCGAATCCACTCGACTCGACGACGAAGTGGGTAGTCCTCGTCCTGAAGCAAGACCTCGAGGTCTCGCCCCGGGACGAACTCCATTACCAGATAGGGCTCCCCTTGCTCGTCTCCAATCTCTAGAACCCCTACGATCAGCGGGTGCTGAAGCTTTGCAGCGGCTCGCCCCTCGAACTGAAAGCGCCTCAGGCGGCGAGCGAGGTTATCTGCAGTCTCTCCTTCACGTGAGATCAGCTGCTTGATGGCAACTTCGCGTCTCAGGACGGGATCGAAGGCATGGTGCACGATTCCCATGCCCCCCCGACCCAGCTCACCAAGAATGAGGTATCGACCCAAGCGCTGAGTGTTGGGATCTCCGAGCGCCTCCTGGAGGTCTGGCCGCAGGGCCTCAATCGAGGCCCCTAGGGCAGTGGGCCCTTGAGCCTTCGCCATTGCCTGGGGCTTGGGCTTGGGGTCACTCAACGCGCTGCGAGTTGGCGCGAGCGGAGGCCCCGGGGAAGGTCCAGGCGGTCGCAGGGCAGGGGGCAGGTTGGAGAGGGCGAGGTAGCCACGCTCGACCAGGACGACACCCGAGCGGAGGCCCCTCTGCTCGGTCTCATGCTGGACAGCTTCCGCTTGGGCCGGCGTCAGGCGCTGTTGGCTCACGAGTCCAGTCAAGAACTCGTGGAGCACGTCGGAATCGCTTTCTGGAGCCGTTGCCATTGGGGGTACATCGCCTGGAATTGGTTGAGGGGAGCTCTTCAGAATCTCACAACGCACGCCCATTGGGAAAGTGCTTGGCGTCGGTGAGTGAGGCTACACGGAGGTTCTAGGTTGTCGTTTAGCAGCTTAGTCCCTGGCTGCCCTTGGGGTCTTGCCCTCCCTCGCCTTCTCCCTGGTAGCCGCTAGGCTGTGGGTCTGGACGGACGAATCCGCGAACTGCGAGACGTCGTGCGCCTTGGCAAGCTGGGGGAACTCGGTCTGACCGGCTCCTCCTAGGCTGAGGACGTCGACTTCGACTTCAAGAGGTGTCTCGACCTCGCCGACGGTGATCGAAGGCCTGATCTCGCTGAACGTCTGCTCATCCATAGCGACGTCGGTCTCTTCCGGATCAACCTCCCGTTCACCGGCGTCGCGGAGGGTGACCCTCTACCTGACGTTCAGGCGCAAGGGTGTGGTAGGCGAGAAGCGCCGAGAGATCCTCGAGCGACTTTCGGGCTGGGCTGGCTTAGGTGATCCCGCTACCGCCCCTCGTTGCACTTAGGGGCGTGCTTGTGATGAGAGGAGGGGAGGGGTGCCGATCTCGTCATGCCTGAAACCTCGGGGATCCGGGGGCGGAGCACCCAGCGACGGCGACGGGTCGTGAGGACTCGAGGTCGTCGTCATGGCGACACAGTCCCAACGCTCAGTTAGTGAGCCGAGGACCGACCTCGTGGGAGCCGCTCGGCCCAAGGCCCGTCTCGGCTGCGAGCGCTCCAGAAGGGCTGGCCGAGCGGGATCAATCGGCCCCCGACGTCGCAGGTCCAGCGATAGGGGCGACCCCAGCGGCCAGCCAGAAAGCCGAGAGTCGCCAATCGATCAGCCAGCCAGCTCCCTCGCCGGGCGAGAGGACGCTCGAGCACAACCTTGATCAGGCGGCCCCATGCCTTGAGCCCTCGCGTCTTCTTGAGAGAACCCAAGCTTGCGAAGACTACAACCTCGGAGTTCGGCGGCCCGGCTGTTGCGCTAGCGCGGAGTTCGCCGTCGCGGATCGGACCCCCCGCTTACTTGGTCTGGATCGACTCCTCGAGGGCTGCAGCTGAGCGGTGCAGCTCTTTCATCGCCTTCTTGACCGAGTCGACACCGCGCTCGATCTGGTGTTGGAGCGTCTCCCGGTCCCGTTGAACCTCGTGGAGCTTGCGCTCGGTCTCCTCGCCCTTCTCGCGGAGCTCCTCGAGCTGAGCCCTCAGCTTCAGGCGATCGCCCGAGCGGGCTAGGTCGCCGTGCGTCGCCTCTATGGCGCCCAGTCGGTGCTCTAGCTCCTTGGCCTGCCGGGCGAAGCGTCGCCCGAGCTCCTGGCCGTGCTTCTTGAGTTGCTTGGTGTGGTGGGTCGCGACGCGCTCAGCGTCTTGAAGACACGTGGTCAGGAACTCCCGCCCGATCACCTGAGCCTCGGCGAACTTGTCTGAATCCCCAGCCGCGCGAATCGCGCCGATCTTGCGAGCCGTGCTGCTCATTCTTCCCGAGACGATCTCGAGGTGCTCAACCGTAGCCGCGGAGACCTGAGGGACGCGCGGCGAACGAATGTCCCGAGTCTCGGACTCGACATTCCTGGCCTTCTTCTTCTTGCCCTTGGCCTTCTTCTTGCCCTTGGCCTTCTTCTTGCCCTTGGCCTTCTTCTTGCCCTTGGCCTTCTTCTTGCCCTTCTTGCCCTTGGCCCTCTTCTTGCCCTTCTTACCCTTGGCCCTCTTCTTGCCCCTGGCCTCCTTCTTCTTCTTGGCCCTCCGAATCTTCCTCTCGCGAGTCCGCTCGTGGTGCTCCTCCTCCGCCTCCTCCTCGTGTCGGCGCTCGAGGTGGTGAATCACCCGCTCGAGGTGACGACGCAGCTCGGCCATTTCGGCGGCTTGATCCTCAACGATCCCTTCGAGGGACTCGACTCGCCCTTGGAGAATTCGGACGCGGGCCCGGACCCGCGCGGAGTCCCCCTCGTCGGCTCCGGCGACCGAGCCGAAAGTCGCCACGAGGGCTAGGGCGGTAAGTAGGGTCAGTTGGCGCATGTCTTTCCTCCAAGGAGCGTCTCCCGACGCCAGCGAACACAGCCTAGACCCCCCACCCGGGTCCATCCATCTCTTCTTACTCGCCTCAGACCGAGCAGGATCTGCCTGGGACGCTATCCTCTCGCCCGGTGTCGATCCCCCGCTACGTCCTCGCTCGTCCCGTCGCCGCGCTGACCCTCTTGGTCGCAGCGCTCGTGTTGGGTCTCGTCTCGCTCGCTCGACTCCCAGTCGCCTACCTCCCAGAGATCGAGGGACGCTCGCTCACGATCTCGGCTAGCTATCGCTCGAGCTCCCCCGAAGAAGTCGAGCGCACGATCTGCCGGCCTCTGGAGGAGGAGCTCGCCTCTCTGACGGGACTCGAGAGCCTCAGCGCGACCGCGCGGGCCGACGGCGCCACGATCAGCGTCGAACTCGAGCCGGGAGCCGACCCGGATCGAGCCGCCCTCGAAGTCCGCGAGCGAATCGACCGAGCCCGGCCCCAGCTCCCCCCCGATCTCGGCCGAATCGAGGTCCGCCGCTGGCGGAGCAGCGACCGCCCGGTGTTTCGATTCCGACTCGCGGCGGGCAGCGAGGACGAGCAGGTTCGTCTCCCGAGCTACGTAGACGAAGTCCTCGTCCCGCGGCTCGCCCGCTTGGAAGGAGTCAGCTCGGTCGAAGTCCGCGGCCTGACACGCGGGCGGGTCTTGGTCGACCTCTCTCGCGAGCGCTTGGCCCAGGCCGGGCTCACGGCCCGCGACGTGACGAGAGCGCTCCAGGCTCGCAACCGCAACGTCTCTGCCGGGCAACTTCGAACAGGGGGTCGTGTGCTCTCGGTTCGGATCTTGGGAGAGCTCGGCGACGCCGAGGCGGTGGCTGCGCTCCCGCTCGGCAACCAACTGCTGGGCGACTTAGGTGTCATTCGAGCGGAGCGCGCCCCCAAGGATCGGGTCACCCACCTCGACGGACGCGAAGCCCTCACGATCCGAGTCAGCAAGGAGTCGGGGACCAACTCGGTCGAAGTCTGCGACCGAGTCGAGAGCGAGCTAGAGACGCTGAGAGAGAGCCCTATCTCCGCCGGCTACCGGTTCGAGGTGATCAGCAACGACAGCAAGCGCATTTCGGCCCGGTTGCGAAGCCTCGAGCAAAGCGGGCTGTTCGGCGGGCTCTTGCTCTGCGGCGTCCTGTTCTTGTTCTTGCGTCGCCTGCGCCCGACGCTGGTGGTCGCGACCACGATCCCCTGCTCGGTGATCGGGAGCTTCGCGCTGATCTACCTCCTGCGCCAAGCCGGTCTCGTCCAGACCTCGCTCAACGTGGTCTCCATGATGGGCCTGATCTTGGGGATCGGCCTCGTGGTCGACAACGGGATCGTCGTCCTCGAGAACATCGTGCGCCTCCGCGACGAAGGCCTCTCGCCTTTCGAGGCCGCCGCTCAAGGCGCGAGCGAGGTCTCGACGGCGATCACGGCCAGCGTAATGACCTCGCTGATCGTGTTCGTGCCGATGCTCGTCGACGACAGCCAGAGCTCGGCCTGGACTCGGGACCTCGCGATCATGGTCTGCGCGACTGTGTTCGCCTCGCTGTTCGCGGCGCTGACCGTCGTCCCCTTGTTGGCCGCGCACTTCCCAGGCAAGCCCCGCCCTGAGTCCAGCTCGGGCTGGGCCCCCCGGCTCTACGGGTGGTTGGTCGAGCGCAGCCTGCGCTGGCGCTGGGCGATCGTGCTCCTGGTGCTCCCGCTCTGCGGCTGGCAGATCCAGCTCTTCTTCAGCTCGGTCGAGAAGAGCTGGGGCTCGGGAGAGGTGACCCGCGAGATCGATCTCCGAGTCCAAGTCCCTCGCTCGTTCGGACCCAAGGAGCGCAAGGCGCTCTTTTCGAGCCTGGAAGGCAAGATCCTCGCAGCCCGCGAGACCCTCGACCTTCGTCGCCTAACGACTAACTTCGCGCTCCGCCCAGACGCGCCGAGCCGCCGACGGCGCTGGGGCGGCAACTCGGACCGACTCGAGCTCCTCCTCAACGACGGCCCCGGCAAGCGCCCTTCTTTGTCCGCAGTCCGCAAGGAACTTCGGGGCCTGCTCCCCGAGGTCCCTGGCGTCGTGTTCCAGATCGGCGGCGGTGGCCGGAGGGGAAGGCGCAACTCGAACCTCGTCGTTGAGGTCAGCGGTCGCGCCAGCCGCGAGCTCGTCGAGCCCGCCCGCCGAGTGGCCGAGGCGCTGGGCAACATTGAAGGGATCGAAGAAGTCCAACTCGGCGACGCCCTCGCGGCGATCGGGGTCGAGGTCACTCCCAAGCGTGAGGTCGGAGCACGGTTCGGAGTTACACCCCAGCAAGTCGGGCGAGCCGTCGCCAGCTCACTGAGCGAGCGAGCCGCGACGCGCCTCCGCACCCGAGAGCGCGGACTGGAGGTCGTGGTCCGCCTGAGCGGAGCCCAGGAGAGCGGCGTCGACGACCTCCGCCGACTCGGCGTGCGCAGTCGCCGG
>JAESQQ010000981.1 GCA_016765095.1 Planctomycetota bacterium
CTCGAGCCGGTAGATCCGCCCCGTCTCTTGGGTCTGGGTCAAGGCGCTCGCGAGAAGCCGCAGGTGCCAGGAGTGCTGGACCCAGAGGCCGCCCTCGGGTCCCGCCTTGGACCAAATCAGCTCCAGGGCTAGATTGCGGAGCGGGTGCTTGGGACTTGCGAGGGCGAACAAGGCGGAGTCACAGCTCGCGACGCCGCCCGCAGCGAGCTGGGTGAAGGTCTGCACGCAGGCGTCGAGTTCGATCGCGCCCGGGGTCAGCTCGAGGGGCGTCTCGGGGGCGCTAAACGCGCCGACGGTGTGCTTGCCGCGCGCGAACGCCACGGCGAGGTCGTTGAGCGGGCCCCCTTCGCCGAGCCCGCGGCAGGTGACCGCTAGGAGGCGGCGCATGCTGGGGATCGTCTCTGTCGCGGCACGCTTGGCGAGGACCGGCGCGATCCGCTTGTCGCCGAGGCGCACGAGCGCGTCCATGTAGAGCGCTTCGAGCTCGCGAAGCTCGCCGCCAGCCAGGTCGCGATACTTGGCCGAGGACTTGTGTTGAGTCAGGTCTCGGTCCATAGCCGCCAGGATCGCGACGGCAGCGGTCGGGTCCTTGAGCTCAAGCGCTGGGTTCTCGCCACGCGTGTCGGAGACTTGGTCCGCGCCAAGCGTCGTGCCGATCCGGCGCTCCTGACCGAGTCGAGCGATCTCAGTCGCGGCGCGCCGCCAATCCTCGGGTGCGCTCTGCTCCCGAGTGAGCGCTCGCCGGAGCCGCTCGGAGAGGCTCATGGCGCGGTTGGCCCTCCAATACCCGCGCAGCTTCTCGGCGGCCAGACGAGCCGCCTTGGGCCCGCGGACCGTAAAGTTGTCGCCGGTGCTGCTGGGCTTGAAGACTCGAACCCGGAGGATCGACTGGAGCGCGACCAAGGCCACTTCAGCCACGCTGAGGACCGTTCGGTCCTGGCTGAAGTCGCGCCAGAAGTGCACCGAGCGCGTCAGGCGCTGGTCCTTGGCGAGGACGTCGAGGAGCGCTGGGACCGCGAGGTCCTTGCAGTCGATGAGGGCCGCGACGCGCGGATCACTCGCGAGATCGACTCCGCCGGGCTGGGTGCGCTGGCGCGCGTCGACTTCGTCGAGGACCGCGATCAAGGCCGGGATTCGAGCCGCGGGCGCCATGGCAGCCAGCAGCGCCATGCTCTTGCGAGTCGGGGTCTTGCCGGCCGTCCCGGCGGCCTTGCGGCGCGCCAGGTCTCCCATGATCTGATCGACTTGCGTTCCCTTGATCTCCGCCGCGTAGCGCCTCTGAAGGTGCTTCCCCCAGCGCTCGGCCTCCGCGTCAGCTCGGATCATGTATGCGTGCACGAGCGCCGAGTAGGCCTGCCAGGTCAAGTGCCCCCGGAGGACACTCGGGAGCTTGAACTCGGCGGCTTGGCCCTTGGGAGCGCGAGACTTGAGCGCCTGGAACTCCTGGAGGGCCATGCCCATGAAGATCGAAGCCAAGCCCTTGTCGCCGGTCCGATAGACCCAGGCTGCCAAGGCCAGGGGGTGTTCCCGGCTCGCTTCGGGGGGCGGCTGGCGGTTTGGGTTCTCGAGCGCCAGCAGGAGCGCGCTGTTCCCCTTGCGGAAGTCGAAGGGCTTGACGTCCTGGGCGCCTTGGACCTTCCAGCCGTCGGCCAGCATGATCTTGGTCTTGCCGTCCTTCCCTACGATCGCCCAGCCCTCGCGTTCAACGAGGGTCTCTTGGCCCCACACCGTGCGGACGCGCATTTTGAAACGACAGCGCCGAGCGCCGCTGGGGGGATCGTAGAGCGTGCTCTTGAGCACGTCCTCCAGCAGGCGCGCGTCGGCCTCGCTCAGCTCTTGAGCGCTGGCGGGGCAAACCGCGATCAGCAAACCGACGACGAGAAGGGGCAGCGCGTAGCGCATAGGGCCTCCGAGGCGCCTTCGAGGCGCCGGGCGGATCTTACGGCGTCGGCGGCGTTGAGGGCGCCAACCGGTCAGTTCACTAGCCCCTCCCGAACAGGCGCAGGAGCGCCGGGAGCAGCAACAGGTCGGCCGCCAGCGCCAGACCCGCGGTGATTCCCAGCGTCAGCCCGACGACTCGGAGGGGGAGGAAATCGGCCAAAAGCAGGACCCCAAACCCGCCGCCGAGGAGGATCGAGGTGAGGACGAGGCCGGGTCCCGCGACGCGGATCGTCTCGCTCAGCGCGTTCTTGCCTGCCTGGCGCCCACGCTGGGCGAGGAGGTGAATCGTGTCGTCGACGGCGATCCCGAACACGATCGAGAGCACGAGCGCGGTTGTGTAGCGGAGCTCGATCCCGAGCAAGGGCATGAGCCCCGCGAGGCAGAGGACTGGGAACAGGTTCGGGAGCAGGCTCGCGAGGGCCAGGGCGGGATCGCGAAACGCGATCAAGAGCACAAGCGCGACCGCGATCAGCGCGATCACGAATCCTCGCGCGAAGTGGTTCACGATCGCGGCGTTGACGGTCTGGGCCAGGTAGCCCTGGCCGGTCAGTTTGCCGGTCGGGTCCTCACCGAGCGTCGCTCGGTAGCGCTCCTCGATCTGGGCGAACAGGGCGAGCGCGGTCTTGGTGTCGACGTCGCGGACACGGAGCCGAATCCGCATCACGTCGGCCTCGGCGGCGACCCAGGGTTTGATTTGTTCCTCGGCGAGCAGGAGCGCGCTCGGGAGGAGGCCTGGGACCTCGTCGTCTGCGACGTGGTGTCCGCTCGAGCTCCCAACGGGCGCCGTCTCGAGGAGCGGCGCCAGGCGGCGGAGGGGATCCACGGGGCCGCTGACCGAGGCCACCCCTGGCAGGGTGCGGAGCTCGATCGTGAGGGCTTCGATCCGCGCCATGCGTGCGGTTTCGTAGGGGAACTCCCCAGGCGTCGGCTCGAGCAGGATCTCGAGCGGGATCGCGCCGCCGAGTCGCTCTTCGACGAGGCGATTGGCTTGGCGGAGCGGGTGCTCGGGTTCGAGGTCAGCCAAGAGCGGCGCGTTGCTCTCGAGGTGGCTCGCGCTCCAGGCGGCCACGATCGCGACGGCGAGGAAGCCGAGCGCGATCGTTCGCGGGCGAGCGGCGGCCCAGCCGTCGAGCGCGCTCAGGCCACGCGAGAGCGGGCCTTCGGCCTGGGAGGAGGCCGAAGTGCGAGTCCCCCAGAGGGCAGCTGCGGGGAAGAGCAGGAGCGAGAGCACGAGGGCGGCCGCGACGCCGAGCGCGACTTGGATCCCCATGTCCGCGATCAGGGGGAGGTCGCTGAGGGCCAAGCTCGCGAACGCGATCCCCGTCGTGAGGCTCGCGTAGCAGCAAGCCGGTCCGACCTGGCGCAGCGCGCCTTGCGCTGCGGCCGCTCGATCGAGCCCGCCCGCGCGGAGCTCGCGGGCCCGCGCCAGGAGGTGCACACCGTCCGCGACGCCGACCACGGCCACGACCACAAAGACCGCGGCCGCAAACACGTTGGGCTGGAGCCCAAAGATCGCCATCAGCCCCGTCGTCCAAATCGCCGCGCCCCCAGCGACGAGGAGCGGGAGGATTGCTCCAGCCAAGCTCCGAAAGGAGATCGCTCCCAGGACCACGATCAGGACCAAAGTCCAGGGCAGGAGCCGACGCGACTCGCTTGTAATCAAGCGCTCCAACACGAGGCGTTGAATCGGATAGCCGGCCAGCCACACCTCGTAGCCGGCCGAGCGGAGGGCCTGGGCCTCCTCCTCGAGCGCAGCCTTGAGGTCGCTCCGGTCGTCGTAGCCCATGCGGGTCTCGTCGAGGATCGCCGCGACGAGACACACTTCTCCTGAGAGGAGCCCCTCGTAGGGGGGCTGACTCAGCTCGCGGTGAAGGCGTTCGACCTCGGCCAGGCTCGGTCCGCCGGGCGGGAGGTTCGGGGGGAGCGCGGGGGACAGACCCACCTCTCCGCTCGGACTTCGGGTCGGGAGCGCGACGTGACTCGGCGAGAGGACTTCCTCGACCATGCTCAGCGAGGCGACGCGGGCGGTCAGCGCGTGGACTCGCGCGAAGTCGGTCGGGCCCAAGCGGGCCGGAGCCTGGATCAGGAGGAGGCCCGCTCGATCGTCACGCCCAAACAAGGCCTGGGTTCGCTCGTAGGCGACCCGGGCTGGGGTCTCACGCGGGAAGAAGTCCTCGATCTCGAAGCGGGTTTCGAGCCCCAGGGCGGCGTAGCCCAGACAGCCAGTCAGCGCCGCCGCGAGGAAGAGCGCGCTGAGGGGGGACTTGACCAAGAGGGCCCACGGGCCGCCGCTCGGGCTCACGTGTCAGCGGGTGACGATCGTGTAGTGAAGACCCTGACCGCTGACCGCGCTCGCGCGGAGGGTGTAGGTCCCGCTCACCGCGACAGAGTGGCTCAACCCGCGGGTCCCGTCGGCGAGGAGGCGACCGCGATCGTCGAGCAGCTCGAGCCGGACCTCGCCATAGCTGTGGACTTCGGCGTGCAAGAGGTAGCCCACGGGGAGCCAGATCTCGAACTCGTCGCGGTCCGTTGGGTTCTCGAGGACTGCGCTCTCGGCTTGAAAGAGGCCGATCGCGAGCGGAGTGGAGTGGTCGTCGGGTGCGAGGGGCCCCTGGCCGGCGACTGCGGTCTGCGGAGCGACACGTGGCTTGGTGAGGGCAGCTCCGGGAGCGAGCGACTGAGCCTTGGGCGGGAGCAGGGCCGAGGTCAGGGCGCGGGCGGGAGCGGCGGTCGAATCCTTGGCTCCGTCGGGACAACCGAGGAGAGAGAGGGCGACGAGACTCAGGAGGAGGGCGCGCATGGAGGCCGGCACCTTAGCGCACGGGCGCGACGACCCGCTAACGGATTCCCGAGGGGAAGATCCGACCCGAGTTCGAGGCGATTGGGGCCAAGCGGCGTGAGGCGCTCGCGAAGACCTCGCGGGCCTCGCCCAAGAGAGGCTGAAGACTGCGGGCTGGCGAGCGACTGGGCGCGGCTTCGGGCTCTTCTTCGCTCGTCGGGCAGAGGCTCACGAGGACTCCGGCCTGGAGCACGAGGAGGAACACGTTGATCAGGTTGCGGCCCCACTCGACGGCGAAGGCGTCGTGGAGCACGTCGAAGAACAGGAGGCGAGTCGTGGCCCGCATGATCAGGAGCCCTGCGCAGACGATCACCACGTGGCGATACTTGGCGGGGTTGCTCAGGGCGAGGGCGAGCAGGCAGCCCGTGAAGAGGGCATACATGCCCAGCGCCTTCAGCATGTAGACGACCTGGGGCGCGATCGCGCTCGCATGCACGTCGTAGAGCATGGCTGCGATCTGGAGCGTCGTGTCGGGAGCTGCCAGGGAGACGACTCCGATTCCCAGGTGGTAGGCGCAGGTCAGTCCGAGGACGAGTCCAAACAGGAGTTGTCGGGCGGTGTTCACGGCTGTCCTATAAACAACCGCCATGCCAGAGCGCATCGCCCGAGATTCCAGGACTTAGCGATTTCGTCTCACCCGACAATGGGTGATTCGTCCCACATCTTGGCACGTATCGTTGAACGAAAACGTTGTTAGCTATGGAGTTACGACCCAAGCGAGGCGTCAGCCCACGTCTGCCCGGGAGTCAACGGTTTCACCGTCCTCAGTCCGTACATGCAGAGGCCCCCGCCTAGGCAGGGGCCTCCGGTGTGTGCGTGCCAGCCCTAGCTCGTTAGACGACCCATGGGTTGGCGTTTCCCTGATGAAGAGCCTTGCGCCGCCGATACTCGCCACGGCGAATCTCGCGCATGGCTTGGCGGAGCTCAGTCTCCCACTCGTCGTTATTCAGGATCCGTTCTTCCACGATTCCCCCTCATGGTCTGTCGTTAGTCCCTCTTCGGCTGGCCTTGGGATTGCCTTGACCCAAATCCCGCTACTCCCTCGCTGGCATCCCAGAGCGGGTCGGATAATCTGTCGCCGTGAAGCTTCTTTACCGCCACGCCGACGGCCGCCTAATCGAGATCAGTGGCGACACCTCGCAGGGGGAGGTTTGGCAGCTCTACCCCCACCGAGAGCTGCTTGAGACGACCGAGTCGTTTGACGAGGGCAAAGAGAAGCTCCCAGACGGCTTCGAGCAGGAGGCGAACTCGTTCGAGCCTCCCTGCCCCAAGTGCGAGAAGCCCTCCCCGCTCTGCCTTGAGACGGGCATGTATCTCCGCAAGGACTGCGACGATCCCCGCTGCGGGTGCCCCTTCTAAGGGACCCGACCTCTTCAAGGACACGACCTGCGCCGGCCCTCGTCCTTCGACCCCCCACCCTTAGAATCCGCCTCCTCGGACAGCGCTCCGAGTGAGGAGTTCCGTGAGCGAGTGGAGTGTGGACCGCGAGGAGGTCGAAGGGGCTGGGGGTGAGGGGTTGTTTGGCCTCGGAACGCCTCTCGAGAGCGCCGGCGTCCTGATCGTGCCCGTGCCCTTCGAGGCGACCACGAGCTACGGGCGAGGGACTGCCCGCGGGCCAGCCGCGATCCTCGAGGCCAGCGACCAGCTCGACTTGTTCGACCTCGAGACCGGCCGGCCCTACGAAGCGGGGATCGCGCTCCTCCCCTTCGATCCCCAAGTCGCTGCTTGGAACGAGGAGGCCTCGGCCTTGGCGCAGCGAGTGATCGCGGCCAGCCACGGCGAGGGCGAACTCGACGAGGCCGAGCGGCGCGCCTCCCTCGCGCGAGTCGAGGCGATTCAGGTCGAGCTCAACGCCTGGCTGCGGGCCACCGTCACGCGCGGTCTCGACGAAGGGCGACTGGTCGGCGTCCTGGGCGGAGACCACTCGGTGCCCTTTGCTGCGATCGAGGTCCTGGCCGAGCGGCACCCGGGCCTGGGGATCCTCCACGTCGACGCCCACGCCGATCTGCGCGAGGCCTACGAGGGCTTCACCTGGTCGCACGCCTCGATCCTGCGCAACGTCGCCGATCGGATCCCAGGTGTCGCGACGATCGTGGGAGTTGGCTACCGCGACCTCTGCGAGAGTGAGCAGGACATTCTGACCCACGACTCGCGCTTCACCGCCCTCCTCGACCCGGTCCTCCGCCGCGAGCTCCAAGGCGGTCGCTCCTGGGACGCCCTCCTGAGCGAGATCGTGGCGCCCCTGCCGGACAAGGTCTACGTCAGCTTCGACATAGACGGCCTCGACCCGTCGCTTTGCCCGCACACCGGGACCCCGGTCCCCGGCGGCTTGAGCTGGTCTGAGGCGACCTCCCTCCTGCGGGCTGTCGCCGAGAGCGGACGCGAGATCGTGGGCTTCGACCTCTGCGAGGTCGCCCGAGACCCAAGCGGCGAATGGGACCAAAACGTCGGCGCGCGACTTCTGTACAAGCTGATCGGCTACGCCCTCAGCTCACGTCAGGAGCAAGCGTGAGTTCCCCTATGAGCGAGCTGGTCTATCTCGACAACGCGTCCACGACGCGCCTCGACGAGCGGGTCCTCGCCGCAATGCTCCCTTTCTTCCGTGAGCACTACGGGAACCCCGGTAGCCTGCACCGCCTCGGTGCGGAGGCCGAGGCCGGCCTCGTGCGGGCCCGCGAGCAAGTCGCCCAGGCCCTAGCAGTGACGCCTGAGGAGATCGTGTTCACGAGCGGGGGGACCGAGTCCAATGCGCTCGCGATCGTGGGCGCCGCGCGAGCCCGGCGGAGGCGTGGGGACCACGTCGTGACGACCCAACTCGAGCACCCCTCGGTGCGCCAAGCCTGCCTCGCGCTCGAGGCTGAGGGCTTTCGCGTCACGAGCCTTCCGGTCGGGCCGCAGGGCTTGAGCGCCACCGAGGTCGCGGCCGCGGTCTGCGACGAGACGGTCCTGGTCTCGGTCATGCACGTCAACAACGAGACCGGGCACGTGTTCCCGATCGAGGCGATCGCGCGCGCCGCCAAGGCGCGCTCAAACAAGCTCGTCGTTCACAGCGACGGGGTCCAGGCCTTTGGCAAGCTGGCGCCGCCGAGCCCAGACGTCGACCTCTACTCGATCAGCGGGCATAAGGTCCACGGTCCCAAGGGGACAGGAGCGCTCCGCGTTCGGCGGGGGGTGCACTTGATCCCGCTCGTGATCGGCGGCGGCCAGGAGCGAGGGCGGCGCGGCGGGACCGAGGGCGTCCCCCAGCTAGTCGGGCTCGGCGAAGCCGCC
>JAESQQ010000982.1 GCA_016765095.1 Planctomycetota bacterium
CGTAACCCCTACATCCACCTGTACCGGTATCTCCGGGTCCAGCCACTAGTGGCTCGCGTGCTTCTGATCGAGGACGACCTGGCGGTCAGCGTCGCGTTGCGCGGCGAGCTGGCGGCGCTCGGGCACGAGGTCCGGGCTTGCCCGACTGCGGAGCTCGGGCTCGACGAGGCAGAGGCCTTCGGGCCTGCGGTGGTTCTCCTCGACCTGCACCTGCCTGGGCGCGGCGGGCTGAGCGTGCTGCCCGAGCTGTTGGCAGTCGGGAGCGCACCTGCGATCGCGGTGATCACAGCAGCTCCGACGGCCCAGAACGCCATGGACGCCTTGGCGCTGGGGGCTCAGGCTCACCTCGCCAAGCCCCTCGAGGAGGGGGCGCTCGAGGAGTTGCTTGGGCGACTCCTGCGAACCAAGGCGGTCTCGAGTCCGAAGCCAGGAGCCGAGACCGCGCCCGCGTTGACCGGGGCCTCGCCGGTCATGCTGGACCTCGGTCGGCGGGTCGGAGCGTTGGCTCGGAGCGAGGCCACGGTCTTGATCTTGGGCGAGAGTGGGACCGGGAAGGAGCTCGTGGCGCGCGCGATCCACGCGCGCAGCCCACGCGCCGAGCACCCTTTCGTGGCCCTCAACTGCGCTGCGCTCCCCGAGGCCCTGTTGGAGGCGGAGCTCTTTGGCCACGCCAAGGGGGCATTCACCGGAGCGGATCGCGATCGGCCCGGACGGGTCGAGCTGGCCGAGGGCGGGGTCTTGTTCCTCGACGAGGTCGCGGAGCTGAGCGCCTTGGCGCAGGCCAAGCTGCTCCGATTCCTCGAGGAGCGGAGCTTCGAACGCGTCGGGGATCCCCACCCCCGCTCGGCCTCGGTGCGCGTCTTGGCGGCGACCAACGCGCCCCTCGACGCGCAAGTCGCCGAGGGCGCGTTTCGTGAGGACCTCTACTATCGACTTGACGTGACGCGGCTCCAGATTCCACCGCTCCGCGAGCGCCTCGAGGATCTCCCGCTCTTGGTCGAGCACCTCCTCGCGCGCCTCGGGCGATCGGAGGTTCGGCTCTCGGCCTCGGCCCAGACTGCGCTCCTGGCGCGAGCCTGGCCGGGAAACGTGCGCGAACTCCGCAACGCGCTCGAGGCCGCCCTCGTGTGGCTCGGTGGAGGTGATCTCCTCGACGCCGAACACTTGAGCCCCGAGCGCGGAGCGGCGCCTCGCTGCGTGTCCAGAGGGCTCGAGTCTCTCGCGGAGCCGCTCCAGCACCTGGTCTCGGGCACGTCGGAGGGAGACGATCTCTACGCGCGCGTCTAGGATTACGTGGAGCAAGTCCTGATCGAGGCCGCCCTCGAGCGGACCGGCGGCAACCAAGTCGCAGCCACCAAGCTGCTGGGAATGAACCGCGCGACGCTTCGGCGGAAGCTCAAGCGCGAGGGCCCCTAGTCCCTTACTTGGAACCCAGGCGGGTTGACAGGCTCGCTTCGATGGCTGAGCATTCGAGGCAAGTGCTCCCTGTGTGGAGATTTACGTGAACGGCGCCACCTCCCAAGGCCCGTCTGCTCCCGACGTGTTGTTCGGTCGCGCTTGCATGTCTTTTGGTCTCGTCAATCACGAGCAATTGATGGCTTGCGTCGCGGACCAGCGCCGGTTCCAGGGCGAGGGGCGCTACTACACGCTCCCCCAGATCATGATCGGGCGGAAGCTGATCACGGCCCAGGTCTATGGGCAGGTCGGTCAGAAGATTCGCGAGCGAATGGCTCAGAATCAAGCCCAGCAGCAGCTCGAGGCTGAGATCCCAGACATTACGGCGAGCGGGCGCTATCAGAACCTGGGGGCGGCTGTGGCCGCAGCTCGCGCCGCGGGCACCCTCCCGGAGGGATTTCAGCAGCAGCAGCAGCAGCAGCCCGTGCCCGCAGCCCAGCCGGTTCAATGGAGCTCGGAGCCGGCCCCGCAAGCGAGGGAGATCGACGAGGCCGCCCGCTCTTGGGACGACGCGAGCAGCGAGATCGGGACCAGCACCTTGCCCGACGAGGACTTAGCCTCCGACAGCCAAGGCGACGCGATCGAAGTCCAGGCTGTCGTCGCGACTCCCGTTCAGATCGCGCGTGCGCGCAAGGACACCGGAATTCGCCGAATCCTCGGGATCCCAGAGGACGCCGAGGAGTTCGACTTCGGGCCCTATCGAATCTTGGGTGAGATCGCGGCGGGCGGTATGGGGGTGATCTTTAAGGCCCGAGCTAGCGACACCGGTCGGATCTATGCGCTCAAGGCCTTGATCAACGTCGAGGAGGCCAAGGAGAAGCAGCTGCGCCGCTTCATTCAAGAGGCCCAGAGCGCGATGCGCCTCGACCACCCGGGGATCGTGAAGATTCACGACATTGGCGTCCTCGAGAACATTCCCTACTTCACGATGGACTTGATCGACGGGAACGACCTCCAGTACCACGTCAAGAACCGCACCCTCAAGACAAAGCGGCTCCTCAAGATCGTGGCTCAGGTCTGCGACGCGGTCCACTTCGCCCACGAACACCAGGTGATCCACCGCGACCTCAAGCCCGCGAACATCATTGTTCGCGACCAGGACAAGTTCCCGATCCTGACCGACTTCGGCCTCGCCAAGAACTTGGACAGCTCGTTCAAGCTGACCGCCGAGGGCGCCATGGTCGGGACGCCGCTCTTCCTCAGCCCCGAGCAAGTCCAGGGCAAGGCGAACGAGGTCGACGCGCGCTGTGACGTCTATGGCCTCGGCGTCATGCTGTACCAGATCCTGACCAACCGATTGCCCTTCATGGGGCGCAACCCGTATGAGGTCTACAAGAAGGTCCTCGACGAGGACCCGACTCCGCCCGGCCAGATCAACCCGAGCATTTCGCCCGACCTTGAGAAGATCTGTCTCTGTGCCCTCGCCAAGTCCAAGGACGAGCGCTTCGACACGGCAGCGCTGATGGGCGAGGACATTGAGCGCTTCTTGCGCGGGGAGCCCGTCCTCGCAGAACTCCCGACGCCGGTCGCGGTCGCCCGGGGGCGCCGCAAGAAGAGCGGCGACTTCGACGACGACGACTTCGACGACGACGAGGGCGCGTCAACCATGAAGCTCATGATCCTCGGGGCCTGCGGTCTGATCTTGGCCGGCCTAGTCGTGATCGTGCTGATTCTCATGAGCACCGACGAGTAGCTGCCGGGACGAGTAGCTGACGGGTCAGGCGACTGGCCGAGGCCCGCGCGGCAGCGACGAGGGCTTCTCGCACGAGCCCTGGGTCGCCCAGCGCGTGCGCGCC
>JAESQQ010000983.1 GCA_016765095.1 Planctomycetota bacterium
GCGGGCGGGGGTAAACCCCGCCCCTACATTCACCTGTACCGGTGTTTCCGGGTCCAGCCACTAGGTGCCCTACCAGGGCGAACTCTGCGCTCTCGCAGCGGCGCTGACGTGGTCGGTCAGCGTGATCTTGTTCAAGCGCTCGGAGGCGGTCACGCCCCAAGCCATGAACCTGTTTAAGAACGTCGTGGCCCTCGCGCTCTTCGCGATCACGCTCGGGGTCATGGGTGAGTCGCTGCCCTCCGACCGGAGC
This sequence comes from Planctomycetota bacterium, assembly GCA_016765095.1. Classification (GTDB taxonomy): domain Bacteria; phylum Planctomycetota; class J058; order J058; family J058; genus NORP233. The sequence continues at coordinate 251 of JAESQQ010000983.1, forward strand.
CGGGAAGATTGGCTCTTGCTCTGCCTGAGCGGCGTGCTCGGGATCGCAATCGCGGACACGCTGATCTTCATGGCGCTCCGCCGGCTGGGAGCCTCGCTCTTGGCTGTGGTCGACTGCGCCTACGCGCCCACGATCGTGATCTTCTCGGTCGCGGTTCTTGGTGAACCCCTGGGGCCTGGGTTCCTGATCGGCGGAGTCCTCGTCGTGGGGGGCGTCCTGCTCGCGGTGGCTCAGCGGCCGGTCCTCGGGCCCGACCAGGATCCGCTCGAGGCGCGCCGAGAGCTCCGTGTGGGGGCGATCCTCGGCGTGGCGGGGATCGTGGCGATGGCGGCGGGGGTCGTGATCGTCAAGCCGCTGCTCGATCAGAGCAGCTTGGTCGAGGTGACCGCGGTCCGGCTCCTGGCCGGGGTCGTGGCCCAGCTCGCGTGGTGCGGGGTGTTCCGTCAGTGGGAGACTTTTAGTGTCTTTCGGGAGCGAACGGTGTGGAAAACGCTTGTGCCCGCGAGCGTGCTTGGGACCTACGTCGCGATGCTGTTTTGGCTTGGCGGCTTCAAGTGGGCCAAGGTCAGCGTGGCTGCGGTGTTCAACCAGCTCTCGAGCGTGTTTACGATCGGGCTCGCCTGGTTGTTCTTGAAGGAGGAGATGAGCTGGCGGCGCGCGTCGGGCGCAGCGCTGGCCGTCCTGGGGGCCTTGGTCGTGATCGTGGCCACGCAGGAGTCCCCCTCGATCCCCCAACCGCCCGCCGCCCAGGCCGCTCCCGTCAGCTCGACTGACTAGCCTTGCGAGTCACCCAGTGATCGCCGAGCGCCATTCCGGCGATCTTTGAGCGGGCGAACGTGTCGAGGGCCTCGCGGGGAGTGCATACGATCGGCTCTTGAATGTTGAACGAGGTGTTCAAGAGGAGCGGCACGCCGGTCAGGGCTTCGAACCGGTCGAGGAGCTCCCAATAGCGTGGGTTGACCTCTCGCGCGACCGTCTGGGGGCGCGCGGTGCCGTCGACGTGCGTCACGGCCGGGATCTCACAGCGGCGCTCGGGTCGAACGGGTGTCACGATCGTCATGAAAGGCGAGGGCTGGCCGAGCTCGAAGTAGTCGTCGGCCCGTTCGGCCTTGATCGAAGGCGCGAAGGGTCGGAAGGGCTCTCGCTGTTTGACCTCGACGTTGATCTGTTCGCGGACGTCCGCTCGGCGAGGATCGGCCAGGAAGGAGCGGTTGCCCAAGGCGCGTGGACCGAACTCGGTACGCCCTTGGACCCAGGCCACGATCCCTCCGGCCGCGATCGTCTCTGCCGAGCGCTGGATCAGAGCGCTCGGCTCGAGGGCTTCGCTGCTCAGGTCACTCCGCTCGGCCAAGGCGGCTTGGACTGCGGCTGGGTCTATGTCGGGTCCAAACTGAGCGTGATCGATTCGGTCCGGGCGTTGACCTTGGCTGCGGACGTGAGCGAGGAGGGCCGCGCCGAGCGCGCCGCCGGCGTCGTGGGGGACGGGAGGAACGTAGATCTGATCGAACCCGCCCTCTGCTAGCAGCTTGCCGTTGGCGACGCAGTTCAGTCCACAGCCGCCCGCGATCACGAGGTTCCGAGCGCCGGTTCGCTCGCGAAGCGCGCGGGCCATGTCCAACACGACTTCTTCGAACGCCAGTTGAGCTCCGGCGGCTAGGTCCATGTGGGCTTGATCGAGGGAAGCGCCTGGCTCGCGGGCAGGGCCGAAGTGGGCCGCGAAGGCGCCTGGGAAGTGTCCTCGCAGGGCGCGGTGGTAGTCCAACACGCCGGGGACGAGCTCGTAGCGGCCGCGGCGAGGGCTGATCAGAAACCTTGAGCGAATCCAAGTCGCGGCTTCGCTTGGATCGCCATAAGGGCAGAGTCCCATCACCTTGTATTCGCCGTCGAGCATTCCGAACCCGAGGTAGCCCGTGATCGCCGAGTAGTAGTGCCCGAGCGAGTGCGGGAGGCGGTGTTGGTCGAGGACGTCGAGGGCGGTCCCGCGTCCAAAGCCTGAGGTCGTGCAGGCTGATTCGCCGGCGCCGTCCATGACCAGGATCGCTGCCTCTTCGAAGGGCGAGGGATAGAAGCAGCTCGCCATGTGGCAGGTGTGGTGGTCGTAGCTGACCACGGGTGGGAGCGGCTCGCCGAAGCGCTCGCGGAGGCGGGCTTCGAGCTGGAACATGCTCAGCCAGCCCGCGTCTTGGCCCTCCTCGGGTCCTCGGAGGACCGTGAACGAGCGCCGAAGCCGCTCGACGAACAGGCCGGGGCTCGTGAGCGCGGTCTCCGCCATGAAGCGGGCCCGGTAGGCGAGGTCGTAGGGGTTCCAGTAGAGCGCGACTTGGTCCAGGTCGGCGAGCTGGAGGCCGCGCGACTCGAGCGCCCACTCGATCGCTCGATACGGGATCCCGCTCTGGTGTTTGACCCGCGAGAAGCGCTCCTCCTCAGCGGCGGCGGTCACGACGCCGTCCTCGAGGAGGACGGCTGCAGACTCGGTCATCGTCGCGAGGCCGAGGATCTTCACGCAGAGCGCGTCCTGAGTGTGTCCTCGTGGGTCCGCAGCCAAGCGCCCATCGTGGTCAGGGACTGATCGCGGACGAGGCGGCGGAGCTTGGACTCCGTAGAGGACAGGTTGACGTAGGACTTGAAGCGGCGCAGGGCGCTCATTTCGAGGCGGGGGTGGGCCGGGTCGAGCTCTCGCGGGTGCACGTAGTAGACGACGGGCCGCCGGCGGAGGTTGACGAGCTTGGTCATTGCGTGAATCAGCGGATAGGGGGTGATTCGGAGATAGCCGCCGCCGAAAAAGCAGAGCCTGTGTGGACCGAGGGCCACGACGCTGACGGGAAGCTCGGCCAAGGGGCCTGTGGGAGTCTCGACGAGGTAGGGGGCGAGCGGTGCGCCGGGCAGGCCGCCGTGGCCACGCGGGCCGGGGAACACCGACGAGTCGTAGCGAAAGCCGGCGGCCGCGATCTCCTCGAAGGCCCAGGGCGTCTCGGGCGTGATCGAGAACCCAGGGGCTCGATAGCCGCTGACTTCTTGGCCGGCGGCGTCCTCTAGGATGGTCTTCGCCCGACGAATGTCGGCTGCGAACTCCGCTGGGGTCTGGGTGTAAACGAGCTGGTGGGCGTAGCCGTGGCAGGCGATCTCATGGCCCGCTTCGGCTGCTCGTCGAACGAGATCTGGGTGACGCTCTGCGATCCAGCCGAGGAAGAACCAAGTGACCGAGGTCTGGGCCTCGGCCAAGAGGCTCAGGAGTCGCTCGAAGCCGCGCTCGACGCGGCTCTCGAGACGGCTCCAGGCCGCGAGATCGGGGGTCCCCTCGACCTCGAGGATGTGGAACCAGTCCTCGACGTCCACTGTCAGGATATTCACGCCTTGGATCTTACTTCCCTTGGGTGGGGTCCTCGGCGAGATCGGCAATACCTGCCCTGGCGCTTGTGTCGGCGAAGGAAATCGCGAAGGTGGCGCGAGGTTGTTCAATCGACCCGGGAGTCAACGAGCGTGCGCAAACTCATTCTGCCCTTTCTCTTCATCAGCTTTGTGACCGTTGGCTGTGTGGGTGGCATTCGAGACACGACCACCGCGCGCAGCGCGAGCGAGATCCTCCTGATTTCGACCGCCGCCGAGCGCGCCGTCGCGAAGTACGACGCCTCGGCCCTCTCGGGGAAGAACGTCTTCATTGACGACGCTCGCTTCGTCTCGGTCGACAAGGAATACGTCATGAGCGCGCTGCGCGGCCACCTGGCCGCGAGCGGGGTGACGCTCGTCGGCGAGCGCAAACCGATCAGCAAGGGCAATTCGCAGGGCGCCGACTTTGTGCTCGAGCTGCGCAATGGGACGCTCGGAATTTGGGACGGTGACTTCGTCCTCGGAATCCCCGCGCTTCCGCTGGCTGCTCAGGGCTCGCCGGTGGTCCTGACCCCGCCCCTCTACCTCTTCCGTCGCCTGAGCGCGCAGGGCTACGCCAAGTTCCAGTTCTGGCTCTACGACGCCGCGACGGCCGCCTTCATTGGTCGCTCGACGGATCTCTGGGGTCACAGCTTCTACAACAAGTGGTGGTGGCTCGGGATCGGCCCCTTCGACGGGAGCAACGACATTTTCCCGGAGGTTTCGATCACTGACGCCGTCACGGGCGAGTAGCGGTCGCTAAGTTCGCGAGCGCGGCAACGGCCGAGCCAACCGGGGCAAGGGGGGGCGCGGTCCCCCCCTGAGACAGCTACACTGGCGCTCACTCCTGGAGGAGGCGTCTTTGACCCCCGTCGATGCCCTGCGCGCTCTCGCCAACACGGTTGAGCGAGTTCAGCGCCAACCCGACCCGGCCGCTGCTGGCCATGACGTGCTCGAACTCGCGGTTCGGGTCAGCCACGCTCGCGAGGGCTTCTTGGCTCGAGTTGAGGGCAACGAGCTCCTCTGGACCCAAGGCATAGCCGCAGACAACGGCGAGGCACCCGAAGTCCAGGCCAAGACCCTCGATCGGGTCGGGCGCGCGGTCCGAGAGTCTCTGCAGGGCGTCGCTGACGCCCCTCCCCACATGACGGGCGGCGCGGCTCCGCGCGGTGCGGTCGGTGTCAAAGGTGAGGCTGGCCAGCCGCCGGTCCACGCTTTCCCGCTCCTCGATCCCCACCGCAGCAGCCTCGAGGGCGTCCTGGGCTTGATCCCAGACCCGGCAGCTCCGCCGGAGCTTGGCGAGAGCGCTGAGGCGGTCCTCTCGGTCCTCAAGACCCTCCTCGACCCGGGCCGGCTCCAACCACAGGCCGTGCCCAGCGTCCCCGTCGCTCGCGCCGGCGGCGGTCCGACCTTCAAATACGACTACTCCGAGATCGTGAGCAACTCGGAGAAGGTGTTCGCGGTGTTTCGAAAGCTCGACCGAATCGTGGCGGCCAAGATTCCGGTCCTGGTCTGCGGTGAGACGGGGACGGGCAAGGAGCTGATCGCTCGGGCGATCCACCGCAACGATCCGCAGCGGCGGGACAAGCGCTTCTACACCCAGAACTGCGGGGCGATCCCGGGCAACCTCCTTGAGAGTGAGCTCTTCGGTCACGTCGAGGGTGCGTTCACGGGCGCAGATCGAGCCAAGCCAGGGCTCTTTCAAATCGCGAGCGGGAGCACGCTCTTCCTCGACGAGATCGGGGAAATGAGCCTCGAGATGCAGACGCGTCTCCTGCGCGTGATTCAGGAGCAGGAGATCGTGCCGGTCGGCACGACGGAGCCGGTCAAGGTCGACGTTCGGATCGTGGCTGCGACCCTTCGAGACCTCGAGCAGGACATTGAGGACGGGAAGTTTCGCCAAGACCTCTACTTCCGCCTCAAGGTCGTGCGACTCAACCTGCCGCCGCTCCGCGAGCGGCCCGAGGACGTGCCCCTCCTGGCCGACAACTTCCTCCGCAAGGCCGCGCGAGAAGTCGGCAAACGACCCAAGGTCCTCGATCGACGCGATCCGCGCTTGATCGAGACGCTCTGCAACTACGCTTGGCCGGGAAACGTCCGCGAGCTGGAGAACCTGATTCGCCGCTTGGCCTACCTCGTGCCCGACGAAGTGATCACCTACGAGGCCTTGGCGGAGGTCGCGGACGCCCAACTGACCGGCCGCGGAGGCGAGCCTGAGATTCAGCCCGTTCGGAACCTCGAGCAGCTCCTCTCAGACCTCGAGAAGCACGAGATCGACAACGCGCTCCGCGTGACCGACGGCAACCGGACCAAGGCGGCCCACCTGCTCGGATTGAATCGGCGGAGCCTGTTCAGGCGGATGCAAAAATACGGCTACGCGCCCGAGTAGGGCTGGGCCAGCTCTCAGCGAGCGGAGAGTCGAACCTCGAGCGCGCGTCGTCCGGATCGCGTGTTGGGCAGGCTGAGTTCGCGAAATCGCCGACCCGAAACGAAGCGGAGGAGGTCTCCCTCCACGAGGCCTTGGACTCAGAAGTTGCCCCCAGGGCCGGACGTGCCGATCGGGATCGTTCGCTTGAGGAGGCCGCTCACGAGCTCGATCGAGGCTCCTGCGATCGGAACACCGTCTGCAGCTAAGACTCGGCCGGCGAGGGAGAGCCCAGGACGCGCCGGGAGGGTCAGCGTGATCGGCCCGCTCGGCGGGCCGGGGAGGGAAAGGGTGACCGGCAGACGACCGGGAGCCCGAACCACAAGGACGAGGTCGGGGCGCGCGGCGACTTGGATCGCCCAGCGCGCTCGTCCGGCTGTGACAGGGCTCGCGATCGGCGCGAACTTCCCTCTGGGGACCTGCCAGGCGTAGACCTGAGAGGGCGCGATTCCCGGAACCTCGACCTCGAGTTCGAGCGTCGCGAGCCGATAGAGCACGACCTGGAGTGGGGCGTCCTGATCCCCCGGTGGGAGGTCGACATGCACTGGGACGAGGTTCGCCTCCGCCGGCTCGAGGCTGAGCCGGAGGACGCTGGTCGTGACCTCGAAGTCCGCGAGGCCGAGGCGGTCGCTGCGCGTCCTCAACTCGAGCCCAGCTCTTGTCCAGGCCCCGACGTGCACCCCCGCCAAAGGGTCTCCAGCCGCGTCGCGGACAGCGAGTCGCACGCGCCGGGTTTGAGTCGGAGGCGGAATCTCATAGCTCAACTCGAGGGGCCCGGTTCGTCCGGGTCCCCAGGTGTGCTCCGGGGAGGAGATCGGGACTTGGCCCGTCTCCGTCAGGAGGGTCAGGGCTTGGATTCGGCAGGGCTGCGAGGGGAGGTCTGCGAACACAAAACGCCCCCCTTCCTTGGAGGTCGCGCTCATTCGCCCTCGCCCGCTCTTGAGCACGACGACTACGTTGGACCCTCCCTGCGGGCCGGAGACGCGCCCCCTTAGGGCCCAGCGCGGGGAAGGAGCGCACACGAGGTCGAGTCGATCTCGCCGGCGGAGGTCGAGGGCCTCTCGGCGGAGCTCGGAGAGGCCCGCCTGGAGCGCGTCTCGGTTTGGGTCGAATGCAATGTCTATCGCGGACACAGATAGGCCATGGTCACCCTCCTGGTGTGCGTTGTCAGAGCGTTTGGGTCAGAGTTTCCCCGCGCGTCGGAGTTCCTCACCAATCTCGGCAATCCGCTCTCGACCCTTCTCGAGAGCGGCCTTCGAGGTGTGAATCGACCCGCGAGCACGAACGAGCGAGTGCACGAACGGGGGCGCAGTGCCAACCACGAACCGACAATCCCCGGCGGCCCTGAACTCCAAGCGACCCTGCTCGCCGAACACTATCAACTGGCGAGCCGCGATTTCTTGCCCGTTGGCGACGACCGCTGAATCGTAGGCATAAGCCCACACGACGGTGTGCTCAGCGGGGGGCTCGAAGCACCATGAGTCCCCTCCGGCCAACGTGATGTCGAAGTAGTTGAAGGGGAGCGGCGTGGAAATCGGGCTGCTCGTGCCTTCGAACGTTCCGGCGAGAATTCGAGTTGTACCGATGACGGGCAGCTCATCCGAGACCGCGTGCTGATAGGCAACCGGACCGTTCTCCAGCTCGGGGGGGAGCATCAGCCACAGTTGGAGTCCAGCCACCCGGCCCTGCTTTGGGTGGTAGTACTCCTGGTGCCAGAGCCCCCCACCCGCCGCCATCCACTGGACGCTGCCCTGTGGGACGGTTCCACCGTTGCCGCCGGTGTCCTCGTGCTCAAGATCGGCAGTTTGGGTGTATGTGAACGTGGCCACACCTGAGTGAGGGTGGTAAGGGAAGCCCCAACGACCGGAGGTCTCCGCGTCGAAGTGGTCCAGGTACACGAAGGGCTTGAGCCTGTCTTGAATCGCCTCGTCACTGATGACGTGATTGAACGGACCGCTGCCGTGGCCGGGTCGCACGATTTCGATGGGCCTGATCGCTGCCATGGGTCACCTCGTCGACGGCAACCTACAGCGACCACGCCGGTGCAGCAAGATCCTATGGCTCTGGTGTCCTCCTTCTCCCGCGTGGGCCACACGCACGCGCTCAAACAGCCACGCTGCCTCGTCCTCGACGCTGCCCGTCTCCTTCCAACGCCGCTCCAACTCCCTCAGCCGTTCGTCACCCACCCGAACAGCGTGACGGTGCGACGCAGGCTCGGCTAGTGCAGGGAGGGTCTCGGCGAGGTCAGCTCGGACACGGGTGTCGGAGGGCCGACGACTTGGGCGTCGCGGCGTCGGTCAACTCAGTTTCCCAAGATCGGATCTGGGGAAGAGCCGTCCGGGTTGAAGCGTCCCGCAAGCGCTGATGGCTCACTTCTCGAGCCGCTCCCGCAAGACCCTGACCCGAGCGCGGAGCTGATCCGCGAGCTCGTCGTCGGGCTTGAGCTGCAAGAAGCGCTCGAAGTCCGTGATCGCTCCCTCCAGCTTGCCGGCGCCCTCGCGGAGCTCGGCTCGCAACAGGAACAAGCGCGGGTTCTTTCCGCCGCCCATGGCCAAGGCCTTCCCGACGGACGCCAACGAAGCCTCGTGGTCTCCCCACTGGGCCTCGACCATGGCTCGTTCTTGCCAGAACTCAGCCTTCTGCCCCGCGACTTTCTCCCCTTGCGCGAGATCGCGCTTCGCGGCCGCGGTGTCTCCGCTGTGGTGATAGACGGTCGCTCGACTGAGCCAGGTCAAGAAGTGAGTCGGGTCCGCTCGAAGGGCGGTTGTGTAGTCCTCGATCGCCTCGCCCAAGCGTCCGCTCTCAGCGTAGAGCCGCGCCCGCAGGCGACGGATCTCAGCGTCTTGGGGGTCGATCTGGAGGGCGCGCGTGAAGTCCGCGAGCGCCTTGGGAATCTTCTTGAGCGCTTGGTGGAGGCCGCCTCGCCGGCGGAGGAGGCGAACGTTGTCAGGCTCGTACTTCAGCCCGGTGCTCAACGCCTTGAGCGCGTTGCTGGAGTCACCGTAGCGAGCGTAGTGATCCCCGAGCAGGTGCCACACCGCAGGGTCCTTGGGGCTCAAGCTCAACGCCTTCCTAAAGTCCTCGCGAGCCTGCTTCAGGTCCTGGCGGCGGGAGTGAATCGCGCCGCGCTGCGCGTAGGGGTTGGCCAGCTCGGGCGAAAGCCGAATCGCGGTATCGATGTCTGCGAGCGCGGTCGTGGTGGCCCCGAGCTGGTCTCGTATCAGGCCCCGATTCAGCCAGGCATCGCTCTGCTTGGGGTCGAGCTTGATCGCCCTGTCGAGGTCCGCGATCGCCTCCTTGTAGCGCCCGAGCATGCCCCGGAGCGCGCCCCGGGTGGCCCAAGGAGCCGTGACCGTGGGCGCCTTCTCGATCGCGCCGTCGAGGTCTCGGAGGGCGGCCTCGAAGTTCCCGAGCGACTGAAAGTAGACGGCCCGATTCGCGAGGACTCTGGCCTCGAGCTTGGGCGTGCCTGCCACGAGCCGCAGAGCGCGAGTCGCGTCGCCCTCGGCTTGGCGGAACTTCTTCAACTCCCAGCGAGTGGTGCTCAAGTTGAGCCAAGTTTGATAGTGGTTCTTGTTGAGGCTGACCGCCCTCAGGTAGTCCGCCTCCGCCGCTGAGAATCGGCGCGTGCGGAGGTAGACCAGCGCCCGCGCGTCCCAATTCCGCCAGTCTCCTCGGCCTAGCAGGACGGCCTTGGCCGTGTCCTCCAGCGCCCGCGTGAAGTTCTTGGCGGTGCTGAGCACAGCGCCTCGCTCTCGATAGGCCCAGTCCTTGGTCGGATTCTTCGCCACGGCCTCGTCGAAACTCGCGAGCGCCTGATCCGCATAGCCCAGCTTCTCGAGGCTCTGGCCTTGGACGATCCACGCGAAGGCGCGCTCCGGGTCGAGCTTGATCACCTCGCGGCTGTCGTTGAGCGCCCCCCGATAATCCTTGAGGAACCAATGAGCACGCGCGCGCAGAATCCAAGCGCGAACGTTGCGACTCTCGAGCTCGATCGCGGCGCTGGCGTTCTTCGCGCAGTCGCGGTATCGCTCACGCTCGAGGTCGAGTTCAGCCTGATAGAGAAGCCCCGCCGTCGACTCCAAGTCGGGCTCGTCCGCCTCTTGGAGTCCGCTCAGGTCCTCCTCGCGCCCGCCCTTTAGGGTGCGCCAGAAGTCGCTCTCGGTCCCGAACAGGTCGCGCCCCCAAAAGAGCAGCTCCTTGGCGCGTGCGCTCCGCTGACGGCGGAGCGCCTGGCCGGCTGGGATCGAGCGGACTGGGTCGGCCTCGGCCAAGAGGTAGCGCCCAAACGCCTCGACGACTGCGTCTCCTTCGAGGCGAGCCAAGACGAACAAGAGCAGGCGCGCGACGCTCAGTTCGTTCGCCAGCCGCCCCTGTCGCGAAGCGATCAGCCCCTTGATATTCACGCGACGTCCCGAGAGCCGGACCTTGAAGCGAGCGTATTCTCGCTCCTCGACCCGCTTGCCAGCTTGATCCAGCGCCGCCTGAGCCGACGCTGGGAGCGAGTCCCCAGGCCGCAAGGTTCGGAGCGCCTCAAGGGCCACGGCTAGGTTTGGGATCCGCGCGTGACCCGCCGCCTCCTCGTCTTTACTCAGCTCGTTCCCTGCGAGATAGGTGTCTCGGCTAACCGAGAAGAGCGCGTCGGAGACCGAGTCCAGCCGCGCGACCATGACCTCGATCGCCTCCGGCTCCGTCCGCCGAACCAGGTCATAGAACACACGCAGGAGGTCGTCGTTCCTCGTGACCTGTCCTCCCTCGACCTCGTCCAGGAGGCTCGAGACCTCTTGGCGAATCTTGGCGAGGCGAGCCTCCGCTTGCTGGGTCCGCTCCTGCTCGATCCCGACCTTCCAAAAATAGGCCGCCACGCCGCCGGTCCCGAGCACGAGCGCCACGACGAGCGTCGCCCCCGCGATGACGGGGTTTCTCCTCAGCCAGCGCCGGCCTTGCCCGAGCGGCGAGAGGGGCCGCGCCAGAATCGCCTCCCCGGCTCGGAACCGCGCCAGCTCCTCGCCGAGGAGGTTCGCCGAGTCGTAGCGGGCCTCGGGCTCCTTCTCGAGACACTTGAGGCAGATCGTCTCGAGGTCCCGGCTCAGTCCCGCGCGCAGGCTGCGAGGCGGCCGGGGGTCGCTGTTCACGACTTCGTTCATCGTCAACAGCGCGGTCGCCCCCGAGAAGGGTGGGCGCCCGGTCAGCATTTCGTAGAGCGTGGCCCCGAGCGAATAGACGTCAGAGCGGCGATCGATTCGATCCAGCGCACCCGCCGCTTGCTCCGGCGGCATGTAAGCGGGGGTCCCCATGGCCTGGCCGGTCGCGGTCAGGCCCTCGCCGTCCTGGCGCGCGTCCTTAGCGAGCCCGAAGTCAGTCAGCATAGGCTCGCCCCTCGTGCTGATCAGAATGTTTGCGGGCTTCAAGTCGCGGTGCAAGATCTGGTTCGAGTGGGCGTAGTAGAGCGCCTCGCAGAGGCGCTCGGTGATCTCGGCCGCCCGGTCTTCGTCGAGGGGACCGTCCCGGTCGATCTGCTCCTTGAGGCTCTCGCCGTCGATCAAGTCCATGACCAAGTAGTGGCGCTCGCCCTCCTGACCGACGTCGTGGATTCCGACGATGTTGGGGTGACGCAGTCGAGCGGCTGCGCGAGCCTCGATCTGAAAGCGCTCGAAGTCCTCCTCGGTCGCCATTTCGGCGTGCCTCATCACCTTGATCGCGACCGGGCGGTCGAGCTTCAAGCTGTGGGCGTGATAGACGATCCCAAACGCGCCTCGCGCCAGCTCGCGCACGATTCGATAGCCCGCGATCTCCTCAGGGGCGCCGCTCCGCCCAGACGGGCTTCGGTGCGCCTCAGCGGGGGTAAAGCTCGAGTCCAAGTGCCCCGCCGGCCCGTGAGAGCCAGCCCCGGTGTCACTTTCGGACGCCACGCGGCCCGTGGGCGGCCCGCTGGGAACGTCAGCCCGAGGCAGAGGCCCAGAACCGGCTGCGGCCCGATAGACCGCGGTCAGTTCGGCGACGTGCTCGGGCCGGAGGAAGCGCGCTCGGAGCACGCTCAACAGCTCCTCGGGGCGACCGGCCGCAGACGAAGACTCCTGGATCGCGATCGCCTGCTGGAGCGACTCGGACGACAGATAGCCACGCTGGAGGGCGTGTCGAATGACTGCCCCCGTCGGGCCGTGCGAACTGTGGGAGAGGTGGGACACGCGCCGGTCGGGTGCGGAGGAGGGAGGGAGGGCTCTCTAGTTTGGCTTCGGAGCTTGGGCTGCGCCAGGTATCGTCTCAACAGAGTAGCGGAGCCGGAATCGGAGCTGCTTGGCCCCCTCCTCGCCGCGGGTCCGCCACGAGAGCTTCAGCTCGGCCCGCGAGACTCGCCCTCGCGCGAGGGTCGCTGTGAAGGTCAGCTCCGGCTCACGGATCTTCGGGCCCGAGCCAGCCCCGAGTCGATCCCAGGCCGTCAGGCGCCCCTCGAGTTGGCCACCCTGGCGAGTCACGCTGACCGCGCAGAGCAGTCCCACTTCAGGCGTCGGCCAGAGCGCGAGCCGACGCGCCGTGCTCCCGTCGAGCGCGCCCAGCGAGCGACAGGCCTCGAGGTGGCGCCGGACCTGCGCCTCGTCGAAGGCCTCGTCGACCAGGCCTCGGACTGGCGGCGCCGCGTCGTCGTGCGACGCAGCAAGCTCCTTGCGGAGCGCGGCTAAGCCCTTGAGCTGCTTCGTGCGGGAGCCTGAGCGGGTCGAAGTCCAAGTCCGCCCCAGCGCTTCGTTGAGCGGAAGCCACCGATCGGCGTCCGTGTCGTAGCGGAGCGGAACCTCGCCCTCGAGGCTGAGGTTGACCCGGCGGAGCGTGGCCTCGACGCGATCCCCCTCGTGCGCCTCGTCGAAGTTGAGCTCGATCTGGCGAACCTCGTCACCCCGCTCGAGCCGCCACTCGCACACCACTCGCCGCCGGACCGTGTTGACCTGGACAGCCAAAGCGCTCGCCTCGGGCCCCGTCGTGTCTGGGGCGCGAGTCGCAGACACCCCGGCCACGCC
>JAESQQ010000984.1 GCA_016765095.1 Planctomycetota bacterium
GCCAAGTCAGACGACGCCAAGTCAGACGACGTCAAGTCAGACGACGCCAAGTCAGACGACGCCAAGTCAGACGACGCCAAGTCAGACGACGCCAAGGCCGACGACGTGAAGGCAGACGACGCCAAGGCAGACGACGCCAAGGCAGACGACGCCAAGGCCGAGGAGGCTCCCGCCCCGGAGGCTCCCGCTGCGGAGGCTCCCACGGAGGCCCCAGCTCAAGGCGAACTGGTCGGAATGCTCGTCGAGTTCGAAGACGAAGAGTCGCTCATGGCTGGGTGCGCCCAAGTCCGCGACGCTGGCTACAGCAAGTGGGACGCTCACACGCCCTATCCCGTGCACGGACTCGATCAGGCCATGGGGATCAAGGCCACGATCCTCCCCTGGATCGTGTTCTGCGGCGGCCTGACCGGCGTCATGGCCGGTCTCGGACTGCAGCTCTACACCAACGGTATCGAGTTGCCCTTCAGTCTGAGCCACACGCTCCTCGATCCCTTCATGCCGAGCGGCTACCCCTACGTGGTCAGCGGCAAGCCGGTGTTTAGCGTCCAGGCCAACATTCCGGTGATCTTCGAGCTGACGATCTTGCTCTCCGCCTTTGGCTCTTTCTTCGGCATGTGGGGTCTCAACCTCCTGCCACGCTTTCACCACATGGTGTTCCTCAGCGAGCGCTTCCGGCGCGCGACTCAGGACCGCTTCTTCATAAGCATTGAGGCGGGTGATCCGCTCTTTGATCGGGACCGCACCACTCGATTGGCCGCGGGCCTCGGCGGGACTCACGTCGAAGAGCTCGTCCAAGAGCAGGAGGGTTAGCCATGCTGCTGCGTTGGGGAATACCAATCGCGATCCTGCTGGCGACGATAGCCGCCTTGCCGTTCGCCTACATTGCGAAAGCTCGAGTGTCGACTTCCACCAAGCCGCGACTGCACGGCTGGCAGGACATGGACATTCAGCCCATGCACAACAAGCAGGGCGAGACCGAGTTGTTCCGCGACAAGCGCCTCATGCGGCCCCCGGTCGCTGGAACCGTGGCGCGTGGGGAGGACTTCCTCGACACACACCTCTGGCAGGGCCGAGTCGTGGGCCGCAATGGCAAGCTGGGTTGGGCGAACGCCTTCCCGCCGAGTTTGACCGTCGATCGGGACTTCTTGGATCGTGGCCGCGAGCGCTACGAGATCTACTGCAGCATGTGCCACGGCTACTCCGGCCAGGGCGACGGGGCAGTTCACCAGCGCGTCATGCTGCGCAAAGCCACGAGCCAGCCGGGCTTCGACGCCTGGGCCGCGCCTGCTAGTTATCACACCGACGCCGTGCGGAGCCAGCCCTTGGGGCAGCTCTTCAACACGATCAGCAACGGCAAGAACAACATGGCCGGGTACCGGGCTCAGATTCCGGCGGCGGATCGCTGGGCGATCGTGGCCTACGTCAAGGCGCTCCAGCACAGCAAGCCGGCTGACGCCGCGGGCAAGGGGAAGTAGCCATGTCCTCCCTCGCTAAGCCAACGGCCCTCTACGACGCGCTCAACGACAAGCTCCGAATCGACGAGTTCGCCCCAGCCGCGAACCGCGTGGCGGGCGGAATGGTCGTCGTCGGCGGGTTGCTCGCTGCTCTGTTCGCCCTCTGGGGCCACGACCGATTCTGGGTCGCCTACTTGGTCGCGTTCTGCTTCCTGCTCAGCATTTCGCTGGGCGCCTTGTTCTTCGTCCTGATTCAGCACCTGACTCGGGCCGGTTGGAGCGTGGTCGTCCGACGGGTCGCGGAGGCGATCGCGAGCAACATTTGGGTGTGCGCGGTGTTGTTCATTCCGCTCGCGATCGGGATCTACCAGGGCCACCTGCACCCGCAGGCTGCCGGTCACGTCGTCCACCAAGCCATTGAGAGGGTCCCAGTCGGCACGACCGTCGTGGACATGATTGGAAAGGGCGATTACCTCAACGGACCGCTGTTGCCCAACACCGCTCACCCGGTGCTGGAGCACTACAAGGAGCTCTACCTGAGCTTCCCCGCGTTCATGGGGCGAATGGCGATTTGCTTCCTGATCTGGATCGGGCTGACCCGTTTCTACTTCTCGTTGAGCAAGAAACAGGACGAAACGAAGGACCCTGCGATCACCTCCAAACTCCAGGCTGTCTCCGCCGTGGGGGTCCTGCTCTTTGGCGGGACGGTCAGCGTGGCGGGCTTCGACTTGCTCATGGCGCTCGACCCCTACTGGTACAGCACGATGTTCGGGGTCTACTTCTTCGCGGGCGGCTTCCTCGCCTTCTTCGCGACCTTGAACCTGACGCTCTACTTGATGCGTCGCAAGGGCGTCGCCGCGGTCGCGATTTCGCCGGAGCACTTCCACGACACCGGCAAGTTGATGTTCGCCTTCACGGTCTTCTGGGCCTACATAGGCTTCAGCCAATACATGCTGATCTGGTATGGAAACATGCCCGAGGAGTCGGCCTGGTTCCTGATTCGTCAGACCGGTCAGTGGCTCTTGGTGAGCGTGATCCTGCTCTTGGGTCACTTCATTGCGCCCTTCCTGTTGAGCATGAGTCGCTGGCCCAAGCGGCGGCCGGGTCTCCTGGCCTGTCTCGCGGCCTACATGCTCGTGATGCACTTCATCGATCTCTACTGGCTCGTCGTGCCTCAGAAGAGTCCGACTGGGATCGCCCCACCGCCGCTCCTGGACTTCTTCCTCCTGATCTCCCTCTCGGGCGTCTGGGTGTTCTTCCTCGTCAAGAGTCTGACTGGCGTGAACGTGATCCCGACTGGCGATCCACGTTTGGTCGAGTCCGTCCACTTTGTGAACCAGTAGGGAGCGCGCTGTGAGTCACCACGATCATGACGCTGTCGGCGAGAGCGTCCCAACCGTCAACCCGCCCGGCGGGTCTCAGGATCCCGAGCACTACTCGAGCGCCTACTTCGTCCTCTGGGGGTTCACGCTCCTGTTGGCTATGGTCGTCGGGCTTCAGTACTTCGCGTGGGACTGGGCTGCGAAGGTCCGAGACGAGGTCTCGGGGAGCACGAGCAGCGGGGCCGCAGCCGCGCTGCGGGCTGAGCAAGAGGCCCGAGTTCCTCAGATCCAGCGCAGCATGGATCGCGTCGTCGCGGAGCACGGCAGCAAGTGACCCGTCCCCTCCTGATCCTCACCTTAGGACTCACCCTCGGGCTCGGGCTTGCCCCCGTCCGCGCTGAGGAGGGCGTCGCTACGGCGGCCGCCTCGATCAACTCAGCGACGCTCGCGAGCGGGCCAGACCTCTCGGGCTACGGCGCTCCGAAGGGAATGAGCGAGGAGGTCGGGGCCGAGGCCAAAATCGTCGACAAGCGACACGCGCAGCTTCCCCTCGACGCTGGGTTCGACAACGAGGCGGGCAAGCGGGTCAAGCTTGGCGATTACTTCACCAAGGGGCGCCCGGTCCTGGTCCAGTTCGTCTACTTCCGCTGCCCAGGGCTCTGCAACGCAGTCCTAAACGGGACGCTCGAGGCGATCACCGATCTCGAATCCATGCAGATCGGTCAGGACTACGACCTGATCACGATCAGCATCAACCCCAGCGAGACCGCCAACCTGGCCCGCGCCAAGAAGGCGGCTTATCTCCGCGAGCTCGGACGCCCCGAGGCTGGCGAGGGCTGGCACTTCCTGACGGGCAACAAACAGGAGATCCGCCGCGTCGCGAACGCCGCGGGCTTTGGGTATCGCTTCGACGAGGAGAGCAAAGAGTTCGCCCACGGCGCGGCGCTGTTCGTGCTCACCCCAGAGGGCAAGGTCTCGCGCACGATCTACGGCGCCTACTACGAGGAGCAGACCGTTCGGCTGAGCCTGGTCGAGGCCGCCGACGGCAAGATCGGCAGCGCTCTCGATCAGATCCTGCTCTTCTGCTACCACTTCGACCCCGACACCGGGGAATACACGACGACGGTCATGCAGTTGACCCGCGTGTTCGGCGTCTTGCTCACCGCAATGATCGTGACCACGATCGGCGGCTTCCTCTGGCTGGAGCGCCGTCAGCGCGCCCGCGAGGCGGCCAAGACGTCTTCTCAAGACACGACCTCGGCGGATCCCGCTGAGGACGCCGCCGCACCGGCGGGAGGCTCGGCATGAACCTACGCTCGACTGCAACCGCCATCGGCCGCAGGGCCTGGCACGTCCTGGCAGCGCTCGCCGTCACGCTGATGACCGGCTGCGGCAACATGATGGGCGACGTCGACGGCAACTGGCAGATGCCCATTCAGGCCTCGAAGGAGGCCGCTGACATTGACTGGGTCTACTACTTCATCTTCTGGATCTGCCTGTTTTACTTCGTGCACATCATGGGGGCTATGGGCTGGTTCATGTGGCGCTATCGGCGGATTCCGGGCAAGGAAGTCGAGGAGAGCCCGCACCACAGCTTGAGTCTCGAGATCGCTTGGTCGATCCCCCCGATCCTGCTCTGTGTCGTGATGTTCTACCTGGGCTTCGATTACTACATGCAGATGTCGATCCCGCCCGCGGACGCGATCAAGATCGAGGTCCAGGCCGAGAAGTGGTCGTGGAAGTTCCGCTATCACAACGGCGCTGAGTCTGACGAACTCCATATCCCCAAGGACAAGCCGGTCGTGTTCCTCCTGACCTCGCGCGACGTCCTGCACGCCTTCTACCTCCCCAAGATGCGGGTCAAGAAGGACATCGTCCCGGGTCGAACCACCAAGGCCTGGACCACAGCCAACCGCGCGGGCGACTACACCCTGTTCTGCGCCGAGTACTGCGGCCGTAGCCACTCCATGATGCGCGCCCCAGTCACAGTCCACGAGACCGAAGCTGGCTGGCTGGCTGCGATCAGGCCCGGCAGGGCCTCACCGGAGAAGCTGTTCAGGATGAACTGCTCGAGCTGCCACAGCATAGACACCCCGGAGATCCTGACCGGGCCCTCGCTGAAGGGGATTGGGATGTCCAAGCGCCAAGTCGCAGCAGGTGGAGGCGCCCCGACCAAGGAGGTCCTCGCGGATCGGGCCTACCTCAAGGAGTCGATCCTGAGGCCAGGCGCGCTTCTGTCCCGCATGGGCAAGGACTTCAAAGACGAAATGAACAAGACCTTTGCCAAGCAACTCAAGCCTGAGCAGATCGAGTCCCTCGTCGACTACCTCCTCGACCCCAAGAAGGCGATGGAGAAGTTCGAGGCCGAACTCAAGAAGGCAGAGAAGAAGTAATGGCTGAGAACGACTATCTGCACCGGACGCACTGCATCTTCGGTTGGAAGAAGGAGACCGGGATCCTGTCCTGGCTCCTGACCATCGACCACAAGCGCATCGGAATCATGTATTTCCTGGCGACCTTCTCGAGCTTCCTGCTCGCTGGCGCGTTCGCGCTCGCGTTTAGGACCAAGCTCTTGTGGGCGGAGCCCGTCACCTGGATGGAGCCAGACACCTACAACCGCCTGTTCACGCTTCACGGCGCGATCATGGTGTTCCTGTTCATCATTCCGGGGGTCCCAGCAGCGCTGGGTAACTTCGTACTACCGATCATGCTCGGCGCGAAGGACGTCGCGTTCCCGCGGCTCAACCTGTTCAGCTTCTATCTCTGGCTGATGGGCGCCGCGATGTCAGTGGCGGCGATCTCGCTCGGCGGCCTCGACACGGGTTGGACCTTCTACACCCCTTACTCGACGGAGGGGATCCGCGCGGGCGTGGTCTGGATGGCCTCTGGCGTGTTCATTCTCGGGTTCGCCTCGATCTTCACTGGGCTCAACTTCCTGGTCACGATCCACAAGCTGCGCCCCCCCGGGATGACCTGGTTTCGGCTGCCCCTCTTTGTCTGGGGCCTCTACGCAACCGCGATCATGCAGGTCCTCGCGACGCCGGTCCTTGGGATCACGGTCGCGCTCCTGTTGGTCGAGAGGATCATGGGAGTCGGGATCTTCAACCCAGAGTTGGGTGGCGACCCCGTCCTGTTTCAGCACTTCTTCTGGTTCTACAGCCACCCGGCTGTCTACATCATGATCGTGCCTGGGTTTGGGATCGTCAGTGAGCTGATCTCGGTCTTCAGCCGCAAGCACATCTTCGGCTACAGCTTTATCGCGTTCAGCTCGGTCGCGATCGCGCTCCTGAGCTTCATTGTGTGGGGCCACCACATGTTCACCAGCGGCCAGTCGGTCCTGGTCAACACGATCTTCTCGGCGCTGACCTTCTCGGTCGCGATCCCGACGGCGGTCAAGGTCTACAACTGGGTCGCGACGCTCTACAAGGGCTCGATTAGCTTCGAGACGCCCATGCTCTACGCGCTCTCGTTCTTGTTCCTGTTCACGATCGGCGGCCTGACGGGCTTCCCCTTGGCGACGCTCGCGACCGACGTTCACCTCCACGACACCTACTTCGTGGTGGCTCACTTCCACTACGTCATGATGGGTGGCCTCGTGATCGCCATGTTCGGCGGCCTCCACTACTGGTGGCCAAAGATGACGGGCCGGATGTACCCCGAGCGTTGGGGTCAGCTCTCGGCCTTCCTGGTGTTTGTAGGCTTCAACATCACCTTCTTCACCCAGTTCCTCATGGGCAGCCAGGGAATGCCGCGCCGCTACTACAGCTACTCGAGCGAGTTCGAGATCTACCACCGGATCTCGACCTCGGGCAGCTACATCTTGGGGCTCGGGATCCTGATCATGGTGATCTACCTGCTCTGGTCGCTCAAGAACGGCGAGCCCGCTCCGGACAACCCTTGGGGCGCGGCGACGCTTGAGTGGAAGACCACGACTCCGCCGCACTTTGAGAACTTCGAGACGACTCCCACGGTGGGTGACCCCTACGACTTCTCCGACCTGACCTACGACCCGCAGACGCGAGGCTGGGTCGATACCAACGCCAGCAAGGCCTAAGGAATCGTCATGGGTCACGATCACGGGGGCGACCCGAACCTCGCCCACCACTTCGACAACATGCAGCAGCAGTTCGAGGCCGGAAAGCTCGGAATGTGGCTGTTCCTGGCGACTGAAGTCTTGCTCTTCGCTGGGTTGTTCTGCGCCTACACGGTGTATCGATTCAACCACCCCGAAGTGTTCGAGCACGCCAGCGGCTTCCTGAACACTCCGCTCGGGGCGACCAACACGGCCGTCCTCCTGGCTAGCTCGCTGACCGCGGCCCTCGCGGTCCGCTCCGCGCAGCTCCGCGACAGGGCTAAGCTCCAGCTCTTCCTCGTCCTCACGATCTTTGGCGCCTTTGGGTTCCTGGGGATCAAGTTCGTTGAGTACAAGGCCAAGTTCGAGCACCACACCCTTTGGGGCATGAGCTTCGATCCGGCCAACGCGGGGATGGACGCCCACGACAAGGGTAAGGAGAAGCTCGCGAAGATCGCGAAAGCGGCCGAGCCCTCTGCGAACGTCGTCGCGGTCCTAGGCGGCCTGGGTGACTATCAGGCCCCCGCTCCAGGCAGTGACCTGGTGGTCTCCGCCAATGTAGAGGTCCCACCCACAGAGACTCTGGCAAGCTCCCGCCCGAGCGCGGCCAAGGCCACGGCGGTCGCCACGCACGAGAGGAAGGTCCGCAACGTTCAGGTCTTCTTCGGGATCTACTTCTGCATGACCGGGCTGCACGGAATCCACGTGGTGATCGGAATGATCGTCCTGATTTGGCTGCTCCTGCGAGCAAGGCGCGGCGACTTCGACAACGGCTACTACCTTCCTGTCGACTTGGGCGCGCTCTACTGGCACTTGGTCGACTTGATCTGGATTTTCCTCTTCCCCCTCCTCTACCTGATCTAGCAGGGGCAAGTTATGTCTGACGACCACCATCCCGCCGACGGCAACCACCACCCCCACGTGGTGCCTTTAAAGCTCCTGTTTGGAGTGATCGGCGCGCTCTTCTTCCTGACTTTCTTGACGGTCGCGGCGTCCTGGGTCGATATGGGCGGCGCGAACGTTCCCGTCGCGCTCCTGATCGCGACGGTCAAGGCCGTCCTCGTGGGTGCATTCTTCATGCACCTCCGCTGGGACAAACCCTTCAACTCGGTCATCCTCGCGCTCTCGATTGGTCTCCTGATCCTGTTCTTGGGGATCGTGACCATGGACATGCACGAGAACCTGCCAGAAATGAACGAGGCCTACTCGGAAGAGTGGATGGAGACCAGGCGGAAGGCGATCGTCGAAGAGAGGCTGGAGGAGGCCAGGACGGCGTTCGAGAACAAGGAGATCACCAAGGCGGAATACGACGAGCGGGTCAAGGAGCTGAGCAAGCCCGTCCTCGAGGTCCTCTATCCGCACGCAGGGGCGCACTCAACGCCTGCGGACGGCCATGCCGACATTCGGGCGGACGCGCTCCAGAAGGCGATGCTGATGGTCTTTAGGGCCCCGCTTCCTGCGGTGATCCCTTCGCCTCCTGGCAACCCGGCCTCGCCGGCGAAAGTCGCGCTCGGCAAGTCGCTCTTCTTTGAGACCCGGCTGAGCAAGGGAGGCAAGATCTCCTGCCACTCGTGCCACGGTTTGACGACGTTCGGCGTCGACAACCAACCAACGTCACCCGGACACGGCGGGGCGCGGGGGGATCGCAACTCTCCGACCGTTCTCAACGCGGGTCTGTTCGGGACGCAGTTCTGGGACGGCCGCGCGCCGAGCCTCGAGGAGCAGGCCAAGGCCCCGATCCTTAACCCCGTCGAAATGGCTATGTCCGACGAAGCCGCCGTCGTCGCTGTCCTCAAGGGGATCCCCGGCTATGTCGAGTCCTTCAAGGGCGCCTTCCCCGGTGAAGCCGATCCTCTGACCTACGACAACCTGGCCAAGGCGATCGCGGCCTTCGAGCGGACGCTTGTTACGCCGAGTCCCTTCGACGCGTTCTTGGGGGGCAAGCTCGAGGCGCTCGACACGGCTCAGCTCGACGGCTTCCTCGCGTTCCAAGACGCCGGCTGCGTGACCTGTCACAAGGGCACGCTGCTCGGCGACGGCTTCGAGAAGCTCGGCAAGGTGATCGACTTCCCAGGCCTCAAGGACAAGGGCCGCGAAGCTGCGACCGGGAACGCGGGTGACCGCTACCAATTCAAGGTCCCCTCGCTTCGGAACGTGACCAAGACGGGTCCCTATCTCCATGACGGGTCGGTCAAGAGCCTGGACGAGGTGATCACGCTGATGTCCAAGCACCAGGTCGGCAAGGAAATCGACGCAGCTGAGATCGCCAAGATCAAGGTCTTCCTCGAGAGCCTGACCGGGTCGCTCGATCCTGCCACCGCCGCGGCGCCGGCCCCGGTCAAGTAGCCCAGACGGTCAAGTAGCCCAGATCTTGCTGGGGCTTTGAGCCTCTGCGTTCTCCCGCACCTCGGACGGCGTCGGTGGACAAGTCGAATCCAGCGCCCGGAGCGGCCCCGTTCGGGTTGGCTCTGTTCTTGGCCTCGCTTGGCGTCCTGTTCGCCGCGAGCATTGTGGCCTACTACGCGGTCCGCGTCCCAGCAGGTGAGGCCTGGGGGCTGGGGCTCCCTCCGCTCCCGGTCCTCCTTTGGGCCAGCACGGCGGTCTTGCTGCTGAGCAGCGTGACCATGCACGGCGCTCTGCGAGGGGTTCGCCTTGGGTTGGACAGCCACCTTCGCGGGGGCCTCTACCTGACCGCAGCGCTTGGGACCCTGTTCTTGATCCTGCAAGTCGTCGCTTGGCAACTGCTCTACGAGCGGGCTGGCGCGCCTGCGGTCAAGACCCTCTACGGAATGACCTTCTACTTCCTGACCGGTATTCACGGTTTGCACGTCGTCGGCGGGCTCGTTCCGCTTGCGATCACGACCTACAAGGCCCGGGTGGGTGCTTACAGCCTCGGGGAGCACACCGGTGTGCTGATGTGCTCGATGTACTGGCACTTCCTAGACGTGATCTGGCTGATCCTGTTTAGCGTCTTGGTGCTCGTCGGGTAGGGCTGGCGATCTTGGGGCTCAGCCACCGCGGGTGCGGCTCCGCTTGAGTTCGCTCCAGCGGAAGTCGGTCTCTTCCCCCTCTCCGCCGGGTTCTCCGCTCGCGCCGAGCGTTGAGATGTCATAGCTCGCGCCCTTTCGCTCGAACAGGTAGGGGCGGTCCCAGGGGTCGATCGGCGCGCTCTCGAGGAGAGGCGCTCGGCGTCGGTTTCCGATCACGGGCGGGTCGAGGAGCTCGTCTAGGTTCCGGGGGAGCCGGTGGTATTCCATTTTGAAGAGCTTGACCGCGTCGGCCAAGGTCCGAATCTCGGCCTTGGCGACCTTCTGCCGGGCGCCGATCAAACTGTCGATTACGGACACGCTCACGATCGTGGCCAAGAGGCCTATGATCGAGATCACGACCATCAGCTCAATGAGCGTGAACCGGCGGCGGGTTGAGGACATGGGGCCTCCTGGGAGCTGTTCTTGCTCCCTTGAGACGGTCCCGAGCGCGCGGAGGATTAGTTCTAAACCGGAGGCTACGATTCTGAGGGGTCGCCCACGAGCGTGGTCTCACGACTCCCCTCCGCAAGGAAGGCGACCCCGCTCAGAATCGTGCTCCGCTTTACTAGGAAGAGTTGAGTGTCGAAAGGCGGAGTGGAGCCGGTGTGGTCCTCGACAACGCTCGCTCGGAGGAGACGAGCGATTAGCCCGGCGCGCCGAGGAGATCCTCGAGCTCGTTCAGTCGCTTGGGGGCCACTCGGAACGGGAGGTTGCTCAGGTAGACCTGGTTCACGCCCAGGTCCCTAAGACTCGCGACGGTCTTTGCGCACACCTCGATCGCCTTGAGGCCCGATTCGAAGTCCCGGCGGATCCCCTCGATTGGGATCGGGAGATAGGCCGCCAGCCGCTCGAGGGTCGCGAGCTTGGCGCTCCGGTAATAGAAGACGCCGAACAGGGGTGAGATCGGCAGCTCGCGAGCCCGCAGCTCCTTGAGGAAAGCCTCGACCGCTGGAAGGTCATGGTGGGACACGACCTGAGTCAGGAAGAACTCACCCGTGAACCTGCTGTCCTCGAGGAAGTCGACTTGAGCCTTTGGATCGCGGTGAGGGTTGGCCCAGCCGCCCAGCGCCAGCCCGGGGATCCGGGCTCGGACTCGTTCGCGGAGTTCGAAGGCGTGTCCGACGCAGCGCTCGGGTCCGGTCCGGTCGCCGCCCAGGACGACGAGCGACTCGTGGCCGTTGGAGAGCGCGCGGTCGGCGTGCATCAGGCAGTAGTCGATGGGGTGCTTGCAGGTCAGGAAGGGAACGAGGCGCGCGGGGTCGACGGCTTGAGCGAGGTTGTTGCGGAGGTGCTCGAGGTTCTCCTCTTCCTTGAGGCCCACGGCGTCGTCGGTCAGCAGAACGAAGGTGTCCCGGCGCACGATCCGGCGGACCGCGTGGTGGAGATCAATCCAGGAGTCAATGCTCCGCTGGCGAGTCGTGTCCACGCGCGGGGGCCGGAGTTCGATCGCGATCAATGGCCGTCCGCTGCGGAGTCGCTCGACGAAGATTCCCCCCGCTCGGGCAACAGAGCCCGGTTCGAGGCTGGGATCGGTGGGGAGGGAGGAAGGGGTCACTAGACTGGGAATCATAGGGGGGGGGCTCCCTCCCTCAAGGTTGGGGCTCACTGGCCGTAGAATCACACCCTCGGTCCCGCGGCCTGGCGAAGGATTCGCGAGGGGAGGCCGAAGGAGGCGCTATGGGGGCACGGCTCGAAATCCTGTCTGGGAAGCGCCAGGGCCAGGTCTTCGAGCTCGAGGAGGGCACCCACGACGTGGGGACCTCCAAGCGGGTTGCGGTTCGAATCGCGGAGCGCGGCGTCTCCTACACCCACGCTCGGATCGAGGTCGGCCCTCAGGGCGCCAGCGTCGTCGATCTCCACTCGACGTCGGGCACGAGCGTTAACGGCGAGGCCCTCGAGAAGCACCTCGTTCGCGATCTTAAGGACGGCGATCGCGTGGCCTTCGGGCCCATCGAGACGAGCATTTCGCTGGAAGCGGCCCGGACGACGAGTCAGCGTCTGAAGGCTCTGACGGAGACCGCAGACACGCTAGACGGTGGGGCCAAGGAGCCCGCTGAGGAGGAGCCAGCTGCCGAGGAGCCCGCTGCTGACGAGCCAGCTGTCGAGGAGCCCGCCGAGGAGCCCGCTGCCGAGGAGCCCGCTGAGGAGCCCACGACGCTCAAGGTGGCTCTGGCCCTTGTTGACGGGTTGGAGGCGGACTTGGAGCGAACTCGGGCTCGCGTTTCCGAGCTTGAGGGAGGGGAGGGCCTCGCCGAGGAGCTGGCGAAGGCTCAGGCCGCCCTCGCGAACGCAGAGGAGGCCACTGGCGCCGCCACGCGCGACTTCGACGAGAAGCTTCAAACCACCGAGGAGATCATTCGTGAGGTGGAGGCCGAGAAGACGGCAGCTCAGGGCGAACTCGAGGCGGCGCGGACCAAGCTTGAGGCGCTGCGAGCCTCCGCGTCCGAGGCGGGGGATTCAGCTCGGGTCGAGGCCTTGCTCAATGACTTGGCGACGGCTCAAAGCGAGCTCGCCCCCCTGCGCGAAAGCGTGGCAACGAGCCAGGACGAACGAGACGCAGTGCGGGAAGAGCTGGAGGCCGCCCGGGGCGAGCGGGACGCCGCGGTTGGCGAGCTGGAGGGGGCACAGGCTGAGCGCCACACTGCCGAGAGCGATCTGGAGACCGCGAAGGGCGAGCTGGAGACCGCCACGGGCGCGCTGGCGACTGCCGAGGGCGAACTGGAGACCGCGAAAGGCGAGCTGGAGGCCGCGACGGGCGAGCTGACGGAGGTCCGCGCCAAGCTCGACGAGCTCGTGACTGAGCAAGGGGCCGGGCAGGCCGAACTCGAGACGGTTCGGGCTGAGCGAGTCACGGCGGTCGAGGCTCTGAGTTCGGTGGAGGCCGAACGCGACGGGGTCCGCGCGGAGCTAGAGTCCAGCCGCGCGGAGCAGTCTCGCTCAACGTCTCTCGACGACGAATTGAAGACGGCCCGAGCTGAGCTCGAGGAGGCCGTTCGCGAGCGGGACGAGGCGCGTGTCGAGCTGACCGCCTCGCGAGCCGACGCCGAGAGCGTCGTGGCCGAACGGGATCGCCTCGTCGCCGAGCGCGGCTCGACGCCAGAGGCCCCCGCCTCGAGCGAGCCCGACAGCGCTCAGCTGGCCGCCCTCGAAAGCGAACGCGACGCCGCTGTGGCCGAAGCCACCGAGCTTCGTGACCAGGTCGAAGAGCTCAACAGCGACCTCCTTGATCTCGAGGACAAGCTCGAGGAAGCCACCAAGCCCAAGGCTTGACCGGCGCGGCGGCTCGTGACTCGGATCCGGTCCCAGCAGAAGCTCACCGCGTGCCTATACTCCTCCCCATGTCCGCTCGCCCTCAGCTCCTAGCCTTCGCTTGCTGCGCGCTCCTTACCGCTGGGTGCACGGCCCAAGCGCCGCCTAAGCGGCTAACCCCCAAGGAGGTCGAGCGGCCGGTGGTCGTCGACCGGGCCGTGGTGCGCGCCTTTCGGGCCTACGTCTACGCCTCCTACGCCTTGATCCTCGGGCGTGAGCGACCCGTCGGCAGCGACCCAGCGCTCCTTCGCGAGCGTCAGGAGCTGGCCCGTGAGGAGCTCCGTCAAGCTCTGGTCGACGGCGGCGCTTCGGCGGATCAACTCGGGGACGCGGCCGATCTGGTGGCTCGGGTCCGCAAGGGGATCGAGGCTGGGGGCCGCTACGCGATCTTGCTGCGGGCGGGTGAGACCTCGGCCGAGTCGGTCCTGGTTGTTCGGATTCGCGAGCTGGAGGTCAAGCGGCAGGCTCGGCTCTTTGGGAAGGAGTTCACCTATCGGTTGACCAGCTACGACGAGACCTTGGTCTCTGACTATCCAGTGTGGCGGGCCGATCAGCTTCGCCAGCCTTTCGCCCGTGAGGTCGCGACGTATCGCGAAGACGGGTTGATCCAGGTCGACCGCTCGGCGGCCCGCGAGATCGGGGCCCGCCTCTTCCTGCCCAACGTCGAGCGGCTCCGGGCGACCGCAGGCACCGCAGACCAAGCAGCCTTCGTGTCCCGCGCTCCCAAGTTGGCCGA
>JAESQQ010000985.1 GCA_016765095.1 Planctomycetota bacterium
CTCGAACGCGATCCTCCCCGAGACCGCTCGCTGGCGCCGCATCGTCGGCGCCGCGCTCCGAGGTCGAGGACGCCGCTGGGTGCTCGCTGCCTCCGTGCCTGGCCGCGCAGCGATCGCCTCAGGTGCCGCCGGCGAAGAAGTCCGCCCGGCCCTCCTCGTCGTCGTCGGACCGAAACGCTGACTTCGACCTAGTTAGTGGCTCCCCCGCAGCCAGGCGTCAGCTTCCCGCCCACACGTGACGTCCTCCGACGGGAGGCGATCCCAACCCCAAGCCTCGACCAACGCCTCAAGCGAAACAGGCTCGCGTTCGCAGAGGCCGCTCCAAGCACCGAGCAGGCCCAGCACTCGCTCAGGAGGAACACCAGCCTCACGATAAGTCGCGATCCGCGTATCGCCGTGACGCTTTGCGAGACGTCGACCGTCCTCGCCCCGCACCAGCGGGAGGTGCGCGAAGGCCGGGACCTCGAGCCCGAGCGCCTCGTAGAGGAGGAGCTGAAGGTGAGTGGAGGGCACCAGGTCGTCTCCTCGGATCACGTGGCTGATCCCCTGGTGCGCGTCGTCGACAACCACCGCGAGCTGGTAGGCCGCCTCACCCGTCTTCTTAGCCACGACGAAGTCTCCCTCGGTCTCGGCCGGTACCTCGCGCTCAAGCCCGCGAACCTCGTCTGGAAAGCTCAGCTCTCGCCCAAGCGGAACACGAAACCGCCAGGCGGAGTCGGGGCCCGCAACCTGTGGTTCAACCCCGAGCGGAGGTCGACAAGTCCCGGGATAACGCGCGGACGCTTGCCCCTCGTTCGGCGCCGAGCGAGCCACGTCGATTTCCTTGCGGGTGCAGGCGCAGGGATACATCATGCCTCCGGCTCGAAGCCGTTGGAGAGCGCGCTCGTAAGCCTCGCTGCGCTGGGCCTGATAGAGGACCTCGCCGTCCCAATCGAGCCCGAGCCAACGCAAGTCGGCGACCGCCTCCTCCGCAGCGCCAGCCTTGGTCCGAGGTCCGTCGAGGTCCTCGACCCGCAGCACGACCTCAGCCCCCGACGCTCGCGCCCAGAGCCACGCCAAGAGAAAGCTCCGCGCGTTGCCGAGGTGAAGAGCCCCCGTCGGGCTGGGAGCGAGTCGAGTCCGCAGAGTCAAACGAGGACCGCGCCGTCAGCCCTCGAATTCCTGGTAGATCAGGAACCCGCAGGCCTTGCAGTGGCTGGCGTCCTTGTCATGGCGCTTTAGGCCGCAGTGAGTGCAAGTCACCTCGACTAGGTTGCGATCCTCGAGCAATGCCCGGGCCAGATTCGTTAGCTGCCAGGGGAAAATCACGACGCCCGTCAGGATCATGATCATGGTCACGAGCTGACCGAGGCTGGTCTTGGGCGTCAAGTCGCCGTAGCCGACGGTCGTCAACGTCACGACCGCGAAGTAGAGGCCGTCGAACATCGACTTGAACTTGAGCGGCTGAGCCTCGCGCTCAAGCTCGAAGATCAGCCCGCCCGTAATGAACACGACGCAGAACACCGTCGTCATGATCCTGAGCACGATCAAGTGGTCCTTGCGGACCTTGCCGAAGAAGAAGTGGCGGCTCTCTGTCAGGCGCAGCAGCCTCAAGACCCGCAACAGCCGGAGCGCCTTGACCGCCTTGGCCGCAGCGAGGTTCGGCAAGAAGAGCGGCACGATCGCGAGGAAGTCGATGATCGCCATCGGCGTAAACAAGTATCGGATCGAAAACCGCTTGGCCCACCACCGGACGAGGTATTCGACCAGGAACACGATCGTGATCACCAGCTCGAGGGTCACACAGGCGTCGTGGATCACCCGCGGCATCTGCTCCACGGTCGAGAGCGCGTAGGCCGCCACGACCGTCAGGATCAGGAACCCGATCACGACCTCGGCGATCCGGCCAGGGATCGAGGCCGGCTCGTTGAGATACCAGTCGACCCGGGCCTGAAGGTCCTCGGGGGGCCCCTCGACGGGCACAGCGGCTGGGTGAACCCAACGCCCCTCCGAGGTTTGAATACGTCCCGAAGGGGTCCTCCAGCGCCCAGACCCTGTCCACAGACGACCTTTTGGAGCCTTCCCATCGGCCGGAGGAGCCGTGGGGGCTGACCCTTTCGGAGGCCCAGGCTCAGCCTCAGGAGAAGCCGTCGAGTTGGACTCGGATCCCGACGTCGACGGCACTTCCTCTGGAGGCTCTGGGGCCGTGGACATGCTGGGCGCTCGCTAACCGAACCTTAAGCTCGGAGGGGCGACTCTACGAGAATCCCCATCGGGTGCATCTGCCTCGTGGGCCGAGATGCCCGCCGCCCCGATCGCGATCCCCGACAGGTCAGAGCGACTCATGAGAAGCCCTGTCCCAGTCCAGAAGTGAAGCAGGTTCGGCTCACGTGAAGCGATCATGAAACGCAACCCCTGGTTACTGATCATGTACAACAGGACTTAACGATATTCCGTGAAAGGATCATGAATTCCATAGGGACGTCTGTGAACGCGCAGGAGATCCCATGAGACTTGCTTTAGCCCTCCTTCTTCTATCCCTCCCCCTCGCCGCGCACGCCGGCAGCGTCGAGGTGACCGCCTCCCGCCTAAACGTCAGGAGCAGCGCTTGGGGTCGCGTCTTGGGTCAAGTCCCCCGCGGGACCCGCTTCGCCTCTCAGCGCTCCGAAAGCGGCTGGCACCGAATCGACTTTCGGGGCGGGACGGCCTACGTCTCAGGCACCTACACCCGGGCGAGCAGCGCGCCGACCCTGAGGATCACCGCCTCGACGCTCAACGTCCGCAGCGGTCCGAGCACGAGGAACGCTCGAATCGGGCGAGTCAGCCGCGGTCAAACCTACGTGAGGATCAGCCGCCGCTCCGGGTGGTCCCAGATCCAATTCGACGAGCGCACCGGTTGGGTCTCTGAACGCTACGTTCAGAGCCGAGGAATCAACAATGCCCTCACGGGGACCCCCGCAGGTGATCCCACGGGGAGCACCGTCCAACCCGGCAGCACCGCGACCCCCGGCAGCACCGCGACCCCCGGCAGCACC
>JAESQQ010000107.1 GCA_016765095.1 Planctomycetota bacterium
GCGAGCCTTGCTGCGACCTGTAGGGTGCGGGGTTTACCCCCGCCCGCCGCCTGTCCCGGAGGGACAGACGTGTGCAGGCGAGCCTTGCTGCGACCTGTAGGGTGCGGGGTTTGCCCCCGCCCGCCGCCTGTCCCGGAGGGACAGACGTGTGCAGGCGAGTCTTGCGCTGCTCAAAAGCACCGGGCTTAAGCCGCAGCTCGAGTCTGCCGGTCGCGAAAGGCCTCCTCCCGGAAGTCGACGTGGCTGAGGTTGTCGGGAAGGAACTCGAACTCCTCGAGCTCGATCCGCGTCTGCTCGGCCGGCGGGGCGAGGTGCCCGATCACCATGAGGTGGCGACCAGACTCGACGTATTCGCGCAGGACCTCACCCTGACGCCGCTTGCGGACCAGAACCTCGACCGTCACGTCGAGGTCGCCGTCGGCCCCGTCCTCTGAGATGCGGGGGTGGGATACGTCGAGGTCGAAGGTGCAGCACCCAACCTCTGGGTTGAGTCGAGGAGTGCTAGAGACGCGGCCGACAAGCACGATTCGGTTGATCATGGATTTCTCCTGGAGACGAAGCTCCGGTTGTCCCGAGGTGAAGGGAGGCTATCCGCAAACGCAGACAAAAACCGAACACCCTACTGGTAACCGGAGGCAATCGGCTGCGGCACAACGACTTAGCGCCCTGTTCAGGTTCTGACCGAATCCCTCCCCGTGATCACCAGTCGAGGGGGGTGGAAAGCGAGACCACCATGAAACTCACGACCTCTACGGGGCTGCTCCTGATCACCGCTTCACTCGCGGCCTGCGCGAGCAACGCCCCCGACTGCGAAATGTATGCAGGCAGCGACGGCGCCGCATCTCAGCCCGCCCCACGCTTGGCGCAGCAGCGATACAGAGCCACTCCCGAAGAGAAAATGGCCCTCGCGCTGCCCATGACGCCGGAAGCCGTCATGGACCCGAGCAAGGCAGAGGAGGCCCCCTCGAGCGAGCAGTTCACCGACTACGGGATTCGGACTTTCGTCGACGCGAAGGAGGACAACCTCTCGACCTTCTCGATCGACGTGGACACCGGCTCCTACACGATCGCGCGCCGCAAGCTCCGCGAAGGCACGCTCCCGCCCCCCTCCTCGGTTCGCGTCGAGGAGTTCGTGAACTACTTCCGCCAGAAGTACGCGGGTCCCTCCAAGGGCACGTTCGTTGTGCACAGCGAGGCTGTGGCGAGCCCCTTTCGCCGCGGCAAGGTCGTGCTCCGAGTGGGCCTCCAGGGGAAGCGACTCGACCATGCGACCCGCAAGCCCGCGAACTTGGTGTTCTTGATCGACACCTCGGGCTCAATGCAGAGCCGCGACAAGATCGGGCTCCTCAAGCGAAGCCTCTCGGTCCTCGTCGAGAACCTCTCGCCGCAAGATCGGGTCTCGATCTGCACCTACGCCGGCAGCGTCCGCAAGATCCTCGGCCCGACCTCGGCCGCTGAGCGAGGCACGATCTTGCGCGCGCTCTCGCGACTGCGGGCCGGCGGCTCGACAGCCATGGCGTCTGGGATCGACCTCGCCTATCGCCTCGCGGCTGCTCAAGCTGGCCCGGGGGTGACGACTCGCGTGATCGTCTGCTCAGACGGAGACGCAAACGTGGGCGCCTCGAGCCACGAGGAGATCCTGAAGCTGATCACGGCCCACCGCAAGACGGGGATCACGCTCGGGACGGTCGGGTTCGGAATGGGGAACTACAAGGACACCATGATGGAGCAGCTCGCCAACCGCGGGAACGGCACCTACGGATACGTCGATTCGATCGAGGAGGCCCAGCGAATGTTCGGCGAGGACCTCGTCAGCAACCTCGAGACGATCGCTCGGGACGTCAAGCTCCAGGTCGCCTTCGACCCAGCTCGAGTCCGGCGCTATCGCCTGATCGGCTACGAGAACCGGGCGATCCACGACGACGACTTCCGCCGCGACGAAGTGGACGCGGGTGAAGTCGGCGCCGGGCACTCGGTGACCGCCCTCTGCGAGCTCGAGCTCGTTCCGGGGAGCGAGGGCCCGATCGGAGAGGTCCGTCTGCGACACAAGCCGGGCGAGCGCTTGAGCGCCGCCGACGAGCGAGCCGTCGAGGCGCGCTTCGCGCTGACCTCCGACGTGGCGCGCAAGTTCTCGGGCGCCAGCCAGCGATTCCAGTTTGTGACCTGCGTCGCGGAGTTTGCGGAGATCCTCCGCAAGAGTCCGCACACTCGGACCAAGCTTCGAGAGCTCACCGAGTTGGCCGAGTCGGCCCTCGACCGCAAGCACGACGATCGCGAGCACGAGTTCCTGACCATGGTCAACCGCGCCCTGTTCCTAGCGGGCCGCAGCGGCGCCTAGCTGGGTCGGCCCTCTCGCCAGGAGAGCCCACCCTCATTCGACAGCGGCCGCGCCTCCTCGAGGCGCGGCCGTCTGCGGTCTGGGTCCGCTCGACGCGGGAAGCCTGCGTGGCATACTCGCGAAGGCGACTCACCCGGAGGGGTCACAGCGTCGCGAGGGGATTATGCGGACGGCCAGCTGGGAACGGAGGTCTGAGTGAGCGGCACAGGCGCGCCCCAGGCCATGGCTGACCTCGCCGCCCGGTATGGGCTCGTCACCCCTGACTCGCGCAAGCGCATTCAGGAGCAGCTCCGATCCGGCGTGGCCGCGGGCCAACCGACCAGTTTGACGCGAATCCTGATCGCAGAGGGCCAAGCACCTGAGGTCATGGCCGCGATCTTGGCGAGCGGAGAGCACGCCTCAGCCGTGCTCTGCGACTGCTGCAGCGCGCCCATTTCCCAGCATCAGATCCACGAGCGGCTGGAGGTGCCTTGCCCGTCCTGCGGCTCGCTGCTGATGGGCTTTCGGGTCTTCGCGAAGCCGCCGACCGCCCGGCGCAAGTCAGCCTCGACTGCGCGCTACGGAGAGGTCCTCCCGGTCCCGGCCGGCAAGAGCGTCACGGAGCGCGTCGGCGCCGCCCTGCCTGCGGGCACTCGAGAAGAGGAGAACTCGGAGACGAGTCCCTACGGAATCGTGCTGCTCCCGACCCCGCTCCTCGAGAGAGCGTTTGGGGATCTGCTCGCGACCGACACGAGCACCAAGGGCGCCCAAAAGCCCCCGCCCGCCC
>JAESQQ010000986.1 GCA_016765095.1 Planctomycetota bacterium
AAGGAATAACTTCGCGTTTCGCTTGTCCTCGACGCCGCAGGCTGCGTTCGGCTTCGGCCGCGTAGGTCACTACGCTTGCCCTCAGCCTGCCTTGCCTGCGACGCCGAGTCCTGCGCGAAACCCTGAAGTGATTCCTAGGCGCCTCCTAAGTCGAGAACTCGCTATCGTTTGGCCTTCAGACCGAGGGCCTCGCGCGCCGATACGACCATCGCTAGGAGGTGGCACGTGGCAGAGCATCTTGTCGTTGAGGGCGGTACTACGCTAGAGGGAACGATCAAGATCCAGGGGTCCAAGAACGGGGCCTTGCCGCTCTTAGCTGCGACCCTCCTCTCCGACGGGCGCTGCACTCTGAGCAACGTGCCCGACTTGAAGGACATTCGGACGCTCCTCGAGATCATGAGCGAACTCGGAATGAGCGTCGACCAACGCGGGCCAAACACTTTTTCAATGCGGGTCACAGACGAGACGAAGTCGACCGCTCGCTACGAGCTCGTCTCGCAAATGCGGGCCTCGATCTACGTGCTCGCGCCGCTGCTCGCCAAGCGCGGCTACGCCAAGGTCTCGCTGCCAGGCGGCTGCGTGATCGGGCTCCGACCGATCGACCTCCACCTCAAGGGACTCCGAGCGCTGGGCGCCGAGATCGAACTCGACCACGGCTACGTCGTGGCGCGCGCTCCGGGCGGGCGCCTCAAGGGCGGGCGGGTGTTCTTGGGCGGACCCTTTGGGAGCAGCGTCGGCGCGACGGCCAACACCCTCATGGCGGCCTCCCTGGCTGACGGCAAGAGCGTGATCGAGGGCGCGGCCTGCGAGCCCGAAGTCGTCGAGTTGGCTCACTTCCTCAACCGAATGGGCGCCACGATCACTGGGATCGGGACCCCGCGCTTGGTCGTGACCGGTGTCCCCAGCCTCGGCGGAGCGCGCCAGTCCGTGATCCCCGACCGGATCGAGGCCGGGACCTACATGGCCGCTGCCGCCATAACCGGCGGCGACGTGACCCTCGAGGACGTTCGCATGGAGCACCTCGGGGCGGTCGTCGACACCTTCGAGAAGATCGGGGTCCGGATCGAAGAGCTCGACGAGGAGACGATTCGGATCACCCGACCGGGACCGATCCGGCCCGTCCGCGTCACGACCCTGACCTACCCCGGCTACCCGACCGACATTCAGGCTCAGCTCGCCTCGCTGCTCTGCCTAGGCGAGGGGATCTCGGTCGTGACCGAGAAGATCTACCCCGACCGCTTCATGCACCTGGCCGAGCTCAATCGCATGGGCGCCGAGGTCATGAAGGAGGGCGCGAGCGCTGTGATCAAGGGAGTCAAAGTCCTCAAGGGAACCGACGTCATGGCGAGCGACCTGCGGGCCGGCGCCGCCCTCGTGCTCGCGGGCCTCGTCGCCGAGGGGACGACGCGGGTCCATAGGCTCTATCACGTCGATCGCGGCTACGAGTGCATTGAGGCCAAGCTGGCTTCGCTGGGCGCGAAGATCCACCGCGTCAAGGACGCCGCCGTGACTCGCGCCGCTTAACCGGCTTCACTGCAGACGAAGACGCCGAGGAGCAAGCTCTTCGGCGTTTCGTATTGGTTAGCGCCCCTCAAGCTGGAAGTGCTCTCGGTAGGCGTGCGCATAGGCTCGCGCTGCGGAGCCCGCCGAGGTCGTGGCGTCGACCGCCGAGACCTCCTCGAATCGGTCGACCGCCTGGGCTGGCTCCGAGACGTCTCCATGCGTCAGACCGAGCACGAATAGGGCGCGCTGCGGGCGGCGGTCGCGTCGGGCGGGAGCAGGCGGAGGGCCGCGTGGAGGTGGCCGAACGCGCCTTCGATCCCCTCGAGACCGTCTAGGAGCTTCGCCAACACGCCCAGCTCGAGGTGGAGCGCGCCGCGCTCAGGAGGCGAACACTCCTGCTCCAGCTGCGACTCGAGGTCGCTCCGACGGGCGACCAGATCGGCGAGTTCGTTCATGGGGCCTCCTTTGGCAAAGGAGGAGACCCCGGCGCGAGGCCGGGGTCACGGACTCCGCTCTAGATCTTGGTGACCGAGGCCCGCAGGAGGTCTTCGGCTTCGAACTCGTTGAGCCCAAAGTGGCTCGAGAGCCGCAAGAAGAGCTTCTCCTCGCCCTTCGAAATCTCGCCGTCCGCCGCAACCATCGCGAGCAGGGTCGAGAAGAGCCGCGCTCGCTCCCCCGGATCCTTGGGGATCTTGCCTGAGAGCTTGCCCTCCTTGGCCTCCTCGATCATGCCCTCGACGAGCCCCACGCCGACGCCAAAGGAGCTCGCCGTCTCGAAGAGCAGGCTTCGCTCCGCGTCGTCAATCGATCCGTCGGCGAGCGCCGCTGCGACGATCACCTTGAAGTGTTCTGCGGACATGGGCCTGACCTCCCGCGGACAGCCTACTTCCTGAGCTTGCGGCGCGCGAGGCGTCGGTGGCGAGATGAGCGAGGGCCGGGCCTTGCTCGCGGAGGCGTCGCTATGGGGTCACGTCACATAAGGGTTTGGCGCTGAGATGGGCGTTTTTCCGCATTGCGGGAAAGCGTCCAGTTCACGAAACGGTGACATGAAACAGACACAGGGAGATTCCTTGCAAAAAAACGACTTAGCGCAACGCGACTGACGGTGCGGAGTTTGCACTCCGTTAAGAAATACCCCCGCGTCTCTCCAGACGCCGGCCGGAGTGAATCAAAATGCTACGTCTTTGGACTGCCCTTTCTCTGTCCCTCCTTGTGCTCGTCTCCCTCAGCGGCTGTGACACCGGAAGCCGGGCAGATCCCAACGCCGCGGCAGCTGTGACCAGCAGCACCACCGGCGGAACCACGAGTGGCTCCACGGGGAACACCAACACCGCGACGCCAGCCGTCGACCTGACCCAGGTCGCGCTGACGAACAACAGCGCCAAAATGGACGCCGACGTGGCGGCCTTGGTGATCAACGTCGCCTCAACCGGAACCGCCGGGGTCCAGTTCGCTGGCTTCACCGTGACGGCTTCGGGCACGGTCGACGAGACCGAGCTCGGCGCGCTCAACGTCTACGGCGACGACAACAAGAACGGCGTGATCGATCAGGGCGAGCCCATTATGGCGACCGTCGCGGGCCCCGCCTTCAACATGAACGACGGCATGATTCAGGTCACCCTGGCAAACCCGATCACGATCGCGGCCGGCGCGGACCTCCAGTTGATCGTGGCCCTCGAAGGCAACCCAACGGTGAACGGGATCGGCAAGATCGGCGAGACCGTCGAGCTGAGCATTACCGCTGCGATCGACCTCGACGTGACCTCGGGCGGCCAGTCACTGACGCCGAACGGGGCCTTCCCCATGACGAGCCAGCCCACGACGCTCTTCCTCAACGATCACCTCCTGATCTCTGAGCTGGTCTACACGCCGACGGCCGCGGAGTACATCGAGATCTTCAACCCGACGGGTCAGACCGTTGACCTCTCGAACTACTACCTGACCGACCAGAGCGACTCGACCCTCAACAACACCTACTACAAGCTCCCCGCCGGGACCTTCGACTCGGGCAACACGGCCGACTTCATTGTCCGCTTCCCGCCCAACGCTCGGATCGCTTCGGGCGAGACGATCACGGTCGCGATCTCCGGCGTCGACTTCCAGACGACCTACAACACCGCCGCTACCTACTCCTGCAAGGACGCAGCGGGCTCCTCGATCGACATGCTCGTCCCGGTCGGCACCTCCTGGGCCGTCGGCGGGATCGCACCCTTCGCGACGCTCTTCGACAGCGGCGAGTCGGTCGTGCTCTTCTTCTGGGACGGTCAGACGGACCTCGTCCAAGACGTGGACTACGTGTTCTTTGGGAGCGCGGCCTCGGTCGGTAGCTACAACCTCCAGTGGGACAAGACCGGCGTCTCGGTCGACGGCCCCGACGCTGACACGACTCCCAGCCAGTATCTCCCTGAGACCCCGATCGCTCAGCAGGGTGAGGCGCAGACGGCGCCCGCCCCCAACAACGCGATCCAGCGCACCAGCTACGTCGAGGGCACCGAGACCCAAAACGCAGGCAACGGAATCACGGGCCACGACGAGACGTCTGAGGACGTTGGCATGACCTTCACGACGGGCGTCCCGACTCCCGGCCAGCCCTAAGTCGGCGCCAAGGAATAACTTCGCGTTTCGCTTGTCCTCGACGCCGCAGGCTGCGTTCGGCTTCGGCCGCGTAGGTCATAAGAACACC
>JAESQQ010000987.1 GCA_016765095.1 Planctomycetota bacterium
AGCTTGCCCTCGGTGACCTGGGTGAAGGACGCGATCGGAGTGTGGACCGGGACGACTTCCCCTTCGGCGAAGAGAAGCTCGCCCAAGATCCCGGTCACGGGGCAGGGAATCATGACCGTCGCCTTGTCGGTCATGACCTCGACGAAGTCCTGCTCCTCGGTGACGCGATCACCAGACTGGACGTGCCACTTGACGATCTCGCCTTCGGCAACACCTTCGCCAATGTCAGGGAGCAAGAACTGCACGTTGCCTCCAGAGCGGCCCGCGAACGGGCGGTGTGGGTCGCGAGGGCCAGGCCTCGCCGAATGAGTCAGGGGCGGCCGCCCGAGCCTTTTGAATCGAACTCAGGGTCAAGCCGCAAGGCGGATCAGGGGAACTTTCCTTCACCGCGGGCGCTTTGCTCGGTCTCGAGGCAGGCCTTGAGATTGGCCGGCATCTCCGCGAAGACGTCAGAGAAGAGCGTCTCTAGCTCAGGCTTGGGGACGAGCTCGTTCTCTTTGATCGCAGCGTTGACCTCGTCGCGAGCTTCCTTGCGGTGCGCCTCTTCTTGATCGGCGTCCCAGAGGCCCTTGGCTTCGAGGTAGGTCCGAAAGCGCGTGATCGGATCGAGCTTCTTCTTGGCCTCGAACACCTCGCTTCCTATGTAGCGAGTCGGGTCGTCTGAGCTGGAGTGTCCAGCGAGGCGGAACGTGACCAGCTCGAGGAGCGTCGGGCCCTCGCCCTTGATCGCCCGCTCGCGGGCGTTGCGGCTCGTGACATAGACCGCGAGGGGATCGTTGCCGTCGACGCGAATCCCAGGCATTCCGTAGGCGACCGCCTTCTGCGCGAAGGTCTCGCTAGCGGTCTGCTTGGTGCTCGGGCAGGAGATCGCCCAGCCGTTGTTCTCGCAGATAAAGACCACGGGTGCCTTGTCCACGGCGGCGAAGTTCAGCCCCGCGTGAAAGTCATTGCTCGAGGTCCCGCCGTCGCCAATGAACGTCAGCACGGCCTGGGCGTCACCGCGGCGCCGCATGGCCATTCCGACGCCCGTGGCCTGGATCAACTGGGTCCCGATCGGGCTGCTGATCGAGACCATGTTGTGGTCCTTGAAGCTGTAGTGGACCGGCATTTGGCGGCCCTTGCAGTTGTCCCAGGAGTTGCCGTAGCACTGGCTCACGATCCTCTTGACGGCGACGTTTCGCCAGAGGAAGAGGCCGGGTTGGCGATACCCCGGCAGGCACCAGTCGGCGTCTTCGAAGGCCGCGCCGGTTCCGATCGAGCAGGCCTCTTGGCCGGTGCTCGCTAGGTAGAAGAAGATCCGTCCCTGGCGCTGGAGCGTCATCATGCGCTCGTCGATGATCCGCGTCTGGAGCATCACCTTCAGCATCCGAACGAGGGTCGCGTCGTCCAGCCCCGGGTCCTGCTCAGGGTCGACGGTCCCGTCGGGCGCGAGGATGGACAGCATGTCCTTTGGGGTTTCGAGGGCGGTGCTCACGGCTCCTCCGGGGAGGCGGGGATTGGGCGGGCACTCTACCCTGGCCAGCCGCCAGAGGGTATCTCTGGGGGGTGCGCCGAGCTCGACTTCGGCCCGAAACCGCAGCTCCAGGCTCCTCCCCGCCCCTCCCAGGCAAATGACCCGTCGCGTCACCTGCAGCCCCGTGTTCTGATCTGGCCGTGACGGACGACTCTCCAGACAGCGGTCCCCAAAACACGCTCCCCCTGACGTCCGAAACTCAGCGGCGCGGGCAGGCGGCCGCCAAGACGATTCAGCTCTCGCCCGAGGAAGCCTCGGGGCGCAAACAACGCCCAGACACCGTCTCGACCCCGCCCCCCGACGAGCTCGCGCGGGCCGAGACTCAGAGCCTGCCTCCCAAGGGAAGCGGCGAGCCAACCACGACTCCGACCCCGACCGCCCTCGCCGTCGGGAATCGGTTTGGCACCTACGAGATCACAGGCGAACTCGGCCGGGGAGGAATGGGCGTCGTCTATCGAGCGCGCGACACCGAGCTTGGGCGGGAGGTCGCGCTCAAGGTGCTTGGGTTCGAGCTCGGCCAGAGCGAGCGAGAGCTGGCTCGCTTTCGGCGCGAGGCCTCCCTCGCGAGTCAACTCCGCCACCCCCGGATCGTGGGAGTGTTCAACTTCGGCGAGATCGAAGGTCGGGCCTACTACACGATGCCGATCGTGGAGGGCGAGACCCTCAAGGAGCTCTTGATCCGCGAGGGGCCGCTCAAGGCGGAGCACGCGGCCCACCTCCTCGAGGACCTAGCCCGCGCGATCGACTCGGCCCACCAGCAGCGCGTCGTGCACCGCGACCTCAAGCCCGCCAACGTCGCGATCGACTCGGCGGGAGGCCCGCTGGTCCTCGACTTCGGACTCGCCAAAGACCTCGCTGGGCCCGATTTGACTCGGACTGGCGAGATCCTCGGCACCCCCTGCTACATGGCGCCCGAGCAGGCCACGGGCGAGAACGACGTCGACCACCGGGTCGACGTCTACGCGCTGGGGACGATCCTCTACGAGATCCTCACGGGCCAGGTCCCCTACGGGGGGCAGACCGCGTCTGAGGTGATCCGCAAGATCCTCTACGACGACCCCCCACCGCCCCGCTCGATTCGTCCCGACATTCCCTTCGAGCTCGAGACGATCGTGCTCGCGGCGATGCGACGAGAGCGCTACTTGCGTTACCAGACCGCGGGCGCATTGGCGGACGACCTCGCTCGGTTCCGACGCGAGGAGCCGGTCGTAGCCCGACGCCCCGGGCTGGCGACGCGGGCCCTGCGCTGGATGCTGGGGCACAAGAGCACGACCGTGCTCGCGATCGTGCTCTTCCTGACGGTCATGACCGGCGGGCTCCGACTCAACCGCTGGAGCGAGCAGCTGCGGGTCAGCGCTCAAATCGACGAGGCGCAGCAGGCGCTGGAGACGGCCCGCAACGCGGGCGACGCCAAGAGCGCGAGCGAGAGTTATCACGAGGCGACGCTCCTGGCTGAGGCCGTGTTTCGCGAGGTCCCCGACGACGACGGGGCTCGCGCGACCTTGCTGGAGGCTCTCGGAGCCCGCGCGGCCTTCGCCGCCGGGCGCGACGAGTGGGAGCTAGCCGAGCTCCTCTACGGCCGCCGCGCTCGGCTCTCCGGGTCGCCTGAGGACGAGGCGGCCTTCCGCCACGCCCGCGGTCTCGGCAAGGTCACCGTCAGCGGGCTCCGTCCGACCGAGACCCTGACTTTCTATCGCTGGGACAGCACGGTCGGCGCCATCGACTCGAGTCGGACGTTTCAGGCCTCGGCCCAGTCTCCTGTCGTCGATCTCCGAGCCGGGAACTACCTCGCCCTCTACAAGCGCACAAACCCCGCCCTGATTCCGCTCCCCTTTCTGATCGCGCTCGGCCGCTCGCAGGTGCAAACGGTGCAAGTGACCGATCCCGGCCCTGCCCCGCCGGGAATGGTCTTTATCCCCGCCAGTGCGCTCGTGCTGACGGCTCCTCGACGCAACGTCCCCATGGCGACCGCGTCGCAGTCCTGCTGGATCGACACCACCGCGGTCACGCGAGGAGCCTTCCGCGCCTTTCTCGAGGGTCTCTCCCCCGAGGAGCGCGCCCGCTCGGCCCCTAGGAACTTCCCTCCCGCGGGCCCCGAGGACGCGCTCCCGATCACAGGCGTCTCGTGGCACGCCGCCGAGGCCTTCGCGGCCTCGCTCAACAAGCGGCTTCCGACGCGCAGCGAGTGGGTCGCTGCCGCCGGCGGCGCCGACGGACGACGCTATCCGTGGGGCGACGAGCCTGAAGTCGGGCGCGCGAATCTCCGTCGCGACGAGCTGGCTCCCGACACCGACTTCGCTCGTGACTGCAGCCCCTACGGAGTCCTGGGACTCGCCGGCAACGGCGACGAGTGGGTCCGCGACCAGGGTCCGGGCGAGAGCCGTCTCTTGTGCGGAATCGCGGGCGCGTACCGCGCCGACACGGGAGGTCAGGTTCGGCCTTACTCTTTCGCTGCTCCCGAGCAGTCCTTTCCCGACACGACCTTCCGCTGCGCGCGCGCTGTGGCCACAACGGCCCCTCCGATCCCGCTCGGCGTCGACGCCCCCAAGGCACGATCCGTCGTTCCCGCCGAGCGCGGGGCGCCGATCGTGCTCCGAGTCGCTGCCTGGCCACGCTACGCGGATCCTCTGTTCACGAAACGGTTCGCAGATCGCTACCGCGCCGAGACCGGCGTCGCGGTCGTGGTCACCCAGGTGGTGACTATCAGCAGCAACGACGAGTATCTCCCGCTGCTCCAAGCCTCTCCCCCCGTCATTGACCTAGTCGTGCCTTCCTGCGACATGGCGCCCGAGTTCATCCAGCGCGGCCTCGTCCAGCCCTTCCGCGCCAGCAACGAGGCTGAGCTCCTGCCCGCCTTCCGGCGCCCCCCCTTCCTCCAGGCCCGCGGACAGGGATACGGCGTGGCCTATGCGTCAGGACCCATGTGGCTCCTGACCGTCGGTCAAACACAACCTCTCCGTCGCTGGGCAGACCTCTGGCGTCCCGAGTTGGCCGGCAAGGTCGCGATCTGGGACGACGGAGTCTGGGCGGTCACCCTCGCTGCGCTCAAGCTCGGGAAGCGACGTTTGTTCAACCTCTCAGACGAGGACCTGCGCGACGTGGAGCGAGAACTGACGGCTCTCCTGCGCAGCGGCTGCCGACTCTGGTCCCGCCCCAAGCAGGTTCAGGACTGGCTGACGTCGGGCTCGATCGTGGCCTGTGACGACTGGGGCATTCTCGCGTGGGAGCTCTCGCGGCGACGAATTCCCGTCCACCGCGTCGTCGCGATCGAGGGAACGACCCAGTGGATCGACTCTTGGATGCTCGCAGCGCACGTCAAGGGAGCCCGTCGCCGCGCGGCCCTGGCTTGGATCGAATACGCGATCTCCCCCGAGAACCAACGCGACTTGCTTCGCGAGGCCGGCTACGACCCGACCAATGAGCGGACCGTGGAGCTCCTCGACAAAGCGAGCGCCTTGGCCCGAGTGCGCACGATTCGCCAGCGGCGCCTGGCCTCGATTCAGCGCTGGCGACCGGTCCCACGCCGAGCGCAGTACCTCGAGACTTGGCGCCGGTCGAAAGAGGCAGCGAAGCGCTAGCCCCCCGTTCGTCGGGTCCGGCGGCGACCGTGGAGGGAGTGAAGGCCGCGGTCCATAGCGCCGGCGTGGCACTCGGTCGCTGTGCAGCCTTGGCTTCGCAGGCCGCACTCGTTGCAGGGACCCGCTGGGATCACGACTTTCGCTCGCTCGTGAGTCTGGGCCACGGGGAATCCTAGAATCCCTCCGCAGCCCGTCGTCGGG
Source organism: Planctomycetota bacterium (assembly GCA_016765095.1). Taxonomy (GTDB): domain Bacteria; phylum Planctomycetota; class J058; order J058; family J058; genus NORP233. Next base: position 5,293 of record JAESQQ010000987.1, read on the forward strand.
CAGCGACCCAGCTCAGTGAAGCACTCGGCGTGCTGGACCGTCTGGCACTGCCCGCAAGCGGCGCGAGCGCCCGTCTCGAGGGAGTCCTTGCAGTAGGGGCAGATCCGGGCACTCCAGTCGATCGCTTGGCCCGAGGTCGGGGGCGCTTCCGTCTTCAGGAAGGCCGAGATCTTCGAACGCTGGAAGATCCGCTCTTCCGAGGCCGTGATCGCGTCGGCCGCGGTCGCTATCGCGTGCAGGTCTCGGAAGACCCGCTTCGCCCGCGTCGGAGCGAGCCTTTCGCCCGGACCGAGCGCCATCACCGACCCCTGGCTCAGGTAGACCGCCTCGATCTGTTGCATCTCTAGGAGCGAGCTGAGGGCCTGCCTCGCGACGGGATCGCTCACGAGCACCGCCGCATGAACCGACTCAGCCTCGCCAGCTGAATAGTCGATCTCGAAAGCACCGTTCCAGCTCGTGATGCAGGCGTCAGCCAAGCGGAGGCCTGGCGCCTCGACGTGATACTCGACCTGCTTCTTCCGGGAGCGAATCGTCACGCGGCGACTATTAAGGACCCCGGTCACGGTCTGAGTGTGACCGGTCCGGATCATTTGCCCGCCAGGAATCTGCTGGGCCACCAGCGACATTCGCTCGCCGATCGTCCGAGATCTGCTCTGCCTGGACCTGCCGTAGTAATCGTTCCTGTCCGCCTTCTTGCTCTCAGCGAAGAGGTAGGCCAAGAAGGCGGCGCCCACGGCTAGCAGTATCCCTAGCAACTCCATTGGGGCATTTCACCACCTCTCTGACTCGAGCGGTGTCAACGAGCGGGGGGATGTCCCCTCCCGAGGAGGACGCTCCGCGCCAAGAAGCCACCTGCGCCTGCCGCACCGGCTCTGAGCAGGTCCTTGAGCCCTGTTCCCTGGGTCAGGACCCAGAGCGCCGGCAAGAGACTCGCCAGGACGATCGCGGTCAGGAGTCGACTTCGCCCTTCCCCCGACAACGGACCAAGCGCGGCGCTGGCGCTGCCGGCCCCGATCAAGAGGATCAAAGCCGCCTCTCCGCTCCGAGGTGGGATTCCGCTGAGTTGAACTCCGACAGCCAACCCAGCGAGGCCGAGAGCTGCGAGGACACAGACCCCCCAGTCCGAAGGCCCCCGGCGCGTCGTTCGCCAGGCCTCTAGGAAGGCCGCAGGGATCACCACGAGCGCCACCAGCAAAGCCTCGGCGTAACGTTCGCCGCCCCACGCCGCGACGGCGAGGGAGCAGACCGAGACCAGCGCCACCCGCCGGAGGACGATCGGGGCGAGCGAACGCCAGGGCCAGGGGCCGCGCGCGCGCGTGTCGCAGGTGTAATGGACGAGGTCCATTTCAATGCCTTGGGTCCGCTGGACCTGCTGACGGCCGTCGAGGCGGCAGCCTTGTCGCTCGTAGAACGCACGGGCCCGAGCGGAGCCGCGCATTGTCCAGATCGAGATTCGCTCGAAGCCGGCCAGCCGCAGCGCCGCCCGGCAGCGAAGGAAGAGCGCCCACCCGCCGCCCGTTCCCCAGGCGCTGGGGTGCACGTAGAGCGCATAGAGTTCACCTGCTGGCTTGGCCTCTCCCGGCTCCGGGTCTCGAGACGGTCCGTAGGAGACAAAGCCTTGGACCTCGCCCGCTGGGTCTAGGAGGACCTCGGTTCGACCTGGTCGCCCGCCCCGCCACCACGCCCGCAAGAGGAGGTCGGCGCCCCGGGCCGTGACCAGTCGCGCCTCCCAGCCCTCGGCCCGCTCGCTGACGCTCAACGCTTTGAGGTAGTCGGGATCCACGAGGCCCTGGTAGGAGGCCTGCCAGGACTCGACGTGGACCCGCCCCAGGCCTCGAGCGTCGCCGACCGCAGCCAAGCGAATCGACCAGCCCGGCGAGAGCTGCGGACGCGCGTCAGGAGAGGCTGCGCGCTGAGGGCCAGGGTCGTCGGGCAGAGACGCTGGGGGCCTCACTTGCGCTTGCGTCGAGGCGAGGCGGGCTTGGCCTCCAGATCTCGGAGCGACTCCGCGACCGCCTTGGCCAGCTTGGGAGACGCGGCCTGCGCGTCGAGCATCAGCGCTTTGGCCCGCTCGAGGTCTTTCGGAACGCCCGTCCCCGAGCCATAGCACTTTCCCAGGGTGAGGGTCGCCGCGGCCATTCCTGCTTGGGAGAGCTCCTCGAACATTTCGACCGCGCGCGCGGCGTCTAAGGGCGCGCCCTCCCCCAGACAGAGGTGAATCGCGAGTTGAAGCTGGGCCTCGCGGTGCCCGACCTTCAGCGCGCGCTCGTAGAGGGCGACCGCCAGGGCCGGCCGATAGGCGAGCCCGCTTCCCTGCGCGTAGGAGAGCCCCCGCTCGAAGAGCCCTTCGCCTGGAGGCTCGGTGCTCTTGATCGCGAGCGCATACCACTCCTCGCTCTTGGCTGGGTCCTTGGGGACCCCGCGGCCCGTGGCCAGGATCTCGGCGAGCGCGATCATGGACGGCACCTCACCGCCCTCTGCGGCTGCGGTGTAGTAGGACGCGGCCTTGGCGAGGTCCTTCTTCTCGACGCCGATACCGCGTTCGAGCATCATCGCGCTCATGTGGGCGGAGAACGGAGCGCCCAAAGCGGCGCCCGCTTCGTAGAGCTTCAAGGCTGCCTTCGTGTCGCGCTTGACGACCTTCCCATCGACGAGCAGGTTGGCGAGCGCGAGGATCGAGTCCACGTCCCGGGCCTCGACCCCTCGTCGCCACCAGAGGACGGCTCTCTCGGTCTGGCCGCGATCAGCCAGGAGCCTCGCGAGCCTATGAATGCTCTGGCGAACCCCACGCTTGGCCGCCTTCTCGAAGAACGCCTCGGCTCTGAGGAGGTCCTTCTTGCGTCTCTTGCCAGCCTCGTATTGAAGCGCGAGGTTGTGACACGCCGGCGGGTCTCCAGCTCGAGCCGCGGCCTCGAGGAACCCGTCCGAGCGGCTCAGGTCGCGCGGAGCCAGCTTCCCCTCGCTGTAGACTTCACCCAGAAAGGCGAGCGCCTTGGGCTGCTTCGCCTGGGCCGCTTGATCAATCAGCTCGAGTCCCTCGGCGACTTTCCCCGATTTGACCGCTCGCAGGCCTAGGTAGAGCTGGGCGTGGGGGTCCTCGAGCGCCGCCGCGCGCCTCAACCAGGCCGTGGCCTCGTCGCCCTTCGGCAGCAGTCGGAAGAGCGAGAGCATGCCCTCGCTCGTATTGAGGGCGGCTGATTTCTGGAAGCACTCGAGCGCCTGCGCTGGGTCCTTCTCGAGGAACTCGCCGCCTTGCTCGTAGAGCACGCCCAGCTGCGCCAGGCAAATCCCCTGGCCCGCGGCGGCTCCCTCTTTGAGGACTCGGATCGCGCCGCGCCGAAGCGCGGGGTCGGTGTTGGTCGTGAGAATTCTCGCGTACGCGATCCGGGCGTAAGCGTGATTACGCTCAATGGCCAGGGTTCGGAGCACCTCGACTCCTTCAGGCGTGGCGTCGTCGACCAAGTTGACGAGCGCGATCCCATAGGCTGCGTCGTCGCCCGCTCCTGCCCGCCCAGCTCGATTGAAGAGGTCCCGAGCTCGGCTCAAGTCCTCGGGAGTTCTCGCCTTCGCGCGCACCAAGTCGGCGAGGCCGAGGAGGCCCTGTCCCCCACTGTTGGCTCGAGCTGCCCGCTGGAACCACGCCTTGGCCTCGTCCGGCCGCCGCAGCTTGAGGCTCTTCGCCAAGGCGATCATCGCCCCTGTGTGGCCTCGCTCGCCAGCTCGTCGGTAGAGATCCCGAGCCACGATTCGGTCGGGCGAGACCCCGCGTCCTTCGTGGTGAATGTCGCCCATGAGAACGGCGCTGTCGACGTCGCCCCGCACCCAAGCAGCGTGCAGCTGAACGAGGGCCTCCTTGGTTCGCCCCTCCTTCAAGAGCGCGCGACCCGTCGCCGCGAGTTCGGGCGCCGTCGCGTCGCTCGTCGAGGGGACGAGGGCAGGCGTCTGAGTCGGGCTCGTGGGAGGAGTCGCCGCGGGCGAAGTCGGCGAAGGAGAAGGGGTCGCCCGACCGCCGCGAGCACAGGCGACGTGGAGGGCGGCGGCGCCCCCCCTTGGAGGACGAGGACGGTCAGCGCGCTCCCCCCAAAGAGGGCGAGGGCCAAGATCGCTCCGATCGCCCACGGGGAAGTCCCTCGAGCGCGCTGCGAAGCCGCGACGGCGTCGAGGGCGTCGCGGAGGCTGGCCAAGTCGAGGTAGCGGTCCTGAGGGCTCTTCTCGAGGCACTTGAATACGATCGGCTCGAGGTCTGGGGCGCTGACCTTGTGCGTCGAGAAAGGAAGCGGGGCCACGGTCTTGGTCGCGAGAACGGCCTCCAGGAACGAGGCGGCCTCGATGGGCGGCTCTCCCGTCAGCGCCGCATAAACCGTGGCGCCGATCCCATAGACGTCCGTCGCGGGCGAAGTCGGCTGCCCGACCGCTTGCTCTGGGGCCCAGAAGCCTGGCGTCCCCAAGGCGTGCCCGGTCTTGGAGAGTTCGACCGAGCGCTCGACCTCGAGGTCCTTGGCGAGACCAAAGTCCGTCACGACGTAGCGGCCCTCTGGCGTGCAGAGGATGTTGTCGGGCTTCAAGTCCCTGTGAAGGACACCGACTGCGTGGGCCGCGCCGAGCGCGTCGGCCAACTGGCAGGCGAGCTCGAACCCTTCGCTCTCGGTCAGAGGACGGCTCTCGATTACCACGCTGAGGTCCTGGCCGACCACGCGACGCATGGCCAACCAAGGCTGGCCACGCTGGAGGCCGCGGTCAATGACGTCGACCAGGCCCGGGTGACGGACTTTGGCCAGGGCGTCCGCCTCGCGCACGAAGCGCTCTCGTTGACGCTCGGTCGCGGCGGTGCCCGCGAGCGGGACCTTGATCGCGACTTCGTAGCCAAGCTGGGGGTGGCGAGCCAGGTAGACCGTCCCCCCGCCGCCCTCGCCAAGCTGCCCTGTGACTTCGTAGCTTCCGATCTGCGAGGGGTGGGAGACCACTAGCAAGACCCTCGGCAGACCGAGTCGAGACAGAGCACGAGCCACGCTCGGTTTCGCCACGCTCGGCTTCGGTAGGGGGGGGGCTTGCTCACCCGAGCATGTTGCCCGAAAGGCCCGCTTCGATGGCGACTCGGCGCGACGAGCGCGGCAGAAGGCGGTCTACTCGAACCGGAACGCGTCGACGGCGACTGAGTTGCCGCTCAGCCCGCCGTTGTCGACGAGGAACAGGTCGATCGCCTGAGCGCGGCTGAGGTCCGCCGCAGGGCCGCCGCTCCCGAAGAAGTCCTTGAGATCGACGCTGACGTCAATGAACCGATCGTGAGGACTGAGCCGGTCATAGGTCGGGAGGTGCCCGCCCGTCGTCGACGAGTCGTAAACGCGATACCAGCTGACGCCGCCGACGGAGTCGAGGAGGCGGAGCCACACCGCGCTGTCGCTGTAACCCCGCGAGCCGTCCTGACTCATGCGCCAGACCACGCGGGTGTGCCCGCTGAGGTCCATCGCAGTGTCGCTCGCCTGACGCCAGACCGAGACCCGACTGGTCGGGGTCAGGACGACGTGCTTGAGGCCGAGCGTGCGCAGGTCGCCCACGACGGGGTAGGTCGAGGTCTCGCGGCGCCGCAGGTTGGCGACCAGGTTTCGTCCGCGCAGGTTGCGATCGATGTCGCTGTCCTGGGCGTCCTCCATCAAGAGGCTCCGATTGGAGGGGCGCCAGGAGGTCACGCCAACCGTCTGGCTGCCCTGGTGCCCGCCGCCGTAGAGACGCCAGTCGAGGCTCGTGTCGCTGTTGGCCCAGCGATTGACGAAGCACACGATCCAGTCGGCGACCCGAGTCGTCTCCTGCTGGCGAGTGATCTTGGCGTTCCCCTCGGCGGCGTGGCTGTCTGAGATCAGGTTGTGCACTCCGCCGTAGAGGGTGACTTGCGTCGTGGGCCCGGTCGCGCGATCGATCAACTGATCGCAGATCGGGTAGGTCAAGTCGCCGTCGTTCTCGGCCGCGATGATCAAGCTCGGGAGGCGCGGCTGGGCGGTCGGGATCTCCGTTGCGGGCTGGCTGACCGGTGCGCGGACTTCGCTGAAGTAGCGCATGTCGAACGCCATCAGATAGATCAGGCCCTTGAGGCGGAGCTCGAAGTTGCGGTGGTGGCTGGTGTGAACTGCGCCCCCGCCCCGACTGTGGCCCGCCATGAACAGGTTCTCGCTGTCGAAGGCGTTGAAGTAGACGTCGCTCGGGTCGTCGCTCCGGTCGAGGAGCGCGTCTGCCATGGCCTCCACGACGCCCGACGCGCTGAACATGCCGAGGTCGGCCCGGTTCCAGTCATAGAAGCTGTTCTCGGCCGAGAAGCTGCTGCCTGCAAAGGAGTAGGCGTCCTCAACGCTCGCGACGGCGATCCCGTGGCTCGCGATCAAGTCGTGAAAGCGCGTGTAGCTGTCCTCGTCGAAGCCGCGCCCGCGATGGAAGAGCAAGAGCGGAGCGCGGCGACCGAGGTTGGTGGGGCGGGCGATCCGAACCCGGGTCCGAATCGCCCGGTTGTCGAAGGTGTTGGTCAGATCCAGGACGAAGCTGCTCGTCTCGACCGCGTAGCCGCCTGTGGTCAGGAAGCTGGGCGTGGTGCGGCTTTGGTCCGATTCGTTCGCGCGATAGACGGTGACCTCGATCCGGAGGGGATACGTCGTGTTCGCCGTCCAAGCGCTAAGCGTCGCGTTGAAGCTGCCCGTCTCGGTCGGCGTCCCCGTGACGAGCCCAGCGCTTGAGACCGTGAGTCCGCTAGGCAAACGGCCGCTCTGGAGCGTGTAGAGGGCGCCGCTGGGAAGCGAGTCGCGATAGCTCTGGCCGGTGTGGCCGACTTCGAGCGCGACGAAGGGCCCTGGATCGTTGTTGGGGACCGCGATCCCGCGCGGCGCGAAGGACAGGAGCAGCGCACCTATGAAGACAGGCGCCAAGAGCACGAGCCCACGAATACGAGAGCCTCTCGGGCCCCGCGTGAGCGGCGTCAGGAGCGTGGCCCACCGTGGCATTAGCCAACGGGTTGGGTTGCTAGCTAGCTCATGAACCATGCGTCACCATCCTTGTGCAAGGAGATTCGATACGTGCCGAGGGCGCCCCCGACCTGGACGACCACGACCGCTTTGCCCGGAGAGGACGTCACGACCTGGAACGCCCCCGCTTGGAGCGCCGCCCCGATCCGTTTCCAGGTCGGCGCCATGGACGGCGAGAGGAAGCGGCGCCGGGCGTCAGCCCCGTCGTCTTCAGTCAGCCGGGGGTGGCTGCGAGGAGAGCGGCGGAGTCGAGCCAGCGCGGCCAAGTCTTGGCGAGCCAGCGCGTCGAGGGCTCCGCGGAGCGCGCGCTCGGGGCTGCTCTGGTCGAGGGGGCGCTCGGACTCTGCTAGGAAGGCCGGCGCTGGCCCCTGGTAGGTGGCACCCTCGCGACGAAGCGGCGTCTCGAGGTCTGGGACGTCGACCGACTCGAGGCCCAGTTCAGCGAGGTTGGCGAGGACTTGGGGCGAGGGCTGGTTAGAGCTCGCGATCGGTGCCAGGTCGGCAGGGGGGGTGCCAGC
>JAESQQ010000008.1 GCA_016765095.1 Planctomycetota bacterium
GAGGGGGCGGCGTCGGTTCGGCGCGCGGGTCCAGAAAGGCGCCCGCCAGCCCGACCCCCAAGCCAAGCACGACGAGGATCAAGGCAACTCCTAGGAGGACGTATCCGCGCGCGCGGCCCGTGCTCCGGGCTCCGGCTTGCCAACCCTCGAGGGCCTCGACGAGCTCAGTGGGTCCGGCGTAGCGTTCGCTAGGGTTCTTGGCTAGACAGCGGAGGCAGATTCGATCGAGGGCCGAGTCCACCTCCGGGGCGGATCGCGAAGGCGGCTCGGCTCGTTGGTTGAGCGTCGCGATCACGACCTCGGCGAGGTGCCCTCCTCGAAAGGGGGGGCCTCCGGTCAAGGTGGCGTAGAGGAGGGCGCCGAGGCCATAGACGTCGGTCCAAGGTCCGACTTGGGTTCGATCCCCTCGGGCCTGCTCGGGAGACCAGTAGCCCGGCGTGCCGACGATCGCCCCGGTCCGAGTCGGGCCGAGCGCGCCCTCGGCCAGATCTTTGGCGAGCCCGAAGTCGATCAAGACGGGCCGCCCGTCCTCTTGTCGAATCAGGACGTTGGCGGGCTTGAGGTCCCGATGCAGAATGCCCGCGCCATGGGCAGCGGTCAGCGAGTGGCCGAGCGCGATCAGGAGCGTGACCGCGTCCGCAGGAGGGAGCGTGCCTCGCTCGAGCCGCTCCTCGAGGGACTCTCCCACCACGTAGTCCATAACGAGGTAGGGACAGCCCCGCTCCTCCCCAGCGGAGTGGAGTTGGACGACGCCCGGGTGACGAAACCGGGCCAGCGCGAGGGCTTCGGCGTCGAAGCGCTGGCGCTGGTGGGAGCTGGCGCCAGCGGCGGCCGCCAGGACCTTGATCGCGACTTGACGTTGGAGTTGGGGGTCAAAGGCTCGGTAGACGACACCCATTCCGCCCCGCCCAAGTTCGCCTAGGATTTCGTAGGGCCCGATCCTCACGCCCTCAGCCTACCTACCCCTCCAAGCCCACGCTCTCGGCCCCGCGGGCGATAAGGCCCGGTGCCTTGGTTTGGTTGAGCGATATCGCTCGCCGTGAAGGTTGGGCGCCTGGGCCCGTCAAAGAAGAGCTAAAGAAGGACAACCCCCATAACCGATAATGACAAACAGGGTTCGGTCTGACACGTCAGGTTGACGCAATCCGTCGCGGAGGTGACCACTTTTAGGGCGCAGAGTCCGAGTTCAGGCGACTTAGGTCGAACATGACACCTGGGCGGGAGTTTGCATTCTAGCGAGTCGTCAGGAGGAGGTGCAGCATGCGCTTCGAAGTGCAAAACGCCCTGAGCGGGCTCGATCAGAGGACTCCCGAGTACTACCGCACGGAGCTCTTCGCTCACGGGAGCCTAGAGGTTCGACAAGACGCTATTGAAGCGCTCTCGAGTCTCGACCCCGAGCACAAGACCACTCAAGCCCTGCGCGAAATGCTGAAGCTGACCTAGTCCAAGCTGCTCAGCCAACTCGCCGCAATCCAGACGCCCGGAGCCAAGCGCTCTGGGCGTTTGTGTTGGTTCGCTGCTCATGACATACGCGGCCGAAGCCAGCGGCGTCGAGGACAAGCGAAACGCGAAGTTATTCCTTGGCGCCGACTTAGGCGGCTCGACGCAGGAGGCGCATGCTCTGCACGCTGGGGACTCGCACCCCGCCAGCACAGCTTGGGCAGCGTCCCGTCCTGCCCGCACAAGAGTGGGGCACTCGAGTCACATGTTCGCAACGCTCGCAGCGGATCTTGATCCCGCGGCTGGCCTTCGCTCGCGGCTTGCCCTTCTGAGTCGGCTTGGGCACTTGGCGGAGGACTTCCTGCGCCTCCTCGGGAGAGATGCTCTCGAGCGGGAGGTCGTCGTGGTTGTCTTCGAGAGTGGCCCAGGCCTGCTTGGCGCGCCGGGGAGCCGCCACGTCGTCGGAGAGCTGGGCGTCGAGCGAAGCCAGGACTGCGAGGAGCTTGAGGTCTTCGAGCTCAGCGTCGTCCGCGTCGAGGAGCTCCTCCCAGGAGACCTCGCCGGCTCGCTTGACCCACTTGCGCTCGAGGGCGTCGCGGAGGGTCTGAACGAGCTCCAGCGGGAGCATGCCCGGCAGGCCACTGACGCCTGTCACTTCGAGATGGACGGCGCGCTGGCGCTCCTCCGTGGCCGTCGGCTTTCCGAGTCGGAATCGCGCAAAGCTAGAGATCAGTCCGCAGAGGAAGCCGCTCAGCAGGAGCAGCTCTCCGATCGGATCGCCGAAGTTGAGCGCGCCGACCGCCAACATCAGGATCGTGAGGTAGAGGCCGTGTTGAGCGAGGGTGGCTTTGACCAGGCTCTTGGTGTTGAGCTCGATCAGATAGCGTTGGTCTTCGTTGCGGCGGTAGTAGGACCCGACGGGAGTCAGCGGCAGAAAGCCAAGCAGAAGACGAAACTCGGTCTCGACCCGCTCCCCTTCGTATTCGTCCACGATTCCAAGCGTTGTTGTGGTCGGCAGCGTCATGTTCAACCTGTAACAAGGTCTGGGCCACCCCTAAGTCGTTTCGGGATGGTTCTCTGAGCCTAAAGCTCCGCCCGTTTGAGACGATTTCGTGAGACGAAACGTGATTCGTCTCGTTTTCGAACCGCGAAGTCGATCTCCATAACTCCTTAACAAGGGAAGGCTTCGGCTCCTCGTCCCTAAATCACAGGATAGGAGCGTCCGGATCCGGAAGGAGTGTCCCCATCTCGTGCGGGAGGCTTCTATGCGCGCCACGGTCTTGCTCTCGATCCTCGTCTTCGCCTCTGCGTGCGGACATCACCGTCCGACGGTCTTTCTTCCGGCGACCAGCAGCGCCGCGACGACCTCCGCCGCTCCGGCCGCGACTCCGGCACCCAGCCCCAGGATCGCCGCTCCAGCCTCGCCCGCCCCGGTCACGAGTCAGGGTCCTCTCGCGCAAGTGAGGGTCGGAGTCTTTGGGCCCGGTCCGCAGCGGATCGACCGCCAGGCTGTGGAAGTCAGCGCCTTCGCGTTCGAAGTCGAAGCCGGCAGCTCCTCGACTTTGATCCAGGTTCGGATTCACGTCGAGGGATCCCTCGACGACGCGAGAGACGTTCGAACGGCCCGCCTCGCCCTCGACACAGACGGCGACGGTCGCTTCGACCGGGCCGTGGACCGCGTGGTCTCGACGGCAGGGTTCAGCCAAGACGACGGCGTCCTCGAGTTCTCTCTGCGCGAACCACTCCCCCCCGCGCAGCCGATTCGATTCGTCGTGGCTCTCGATCTCAGCGGGAGCGCTCGCCTCCAGAGCACGCTTCGACTTCGCCTCGACTCAGACGGCCTGACCCTCTCGAATGGACCCGCTCCGATCGTGCCCGCCAAGGGCCCCCAGCTGAGAGTCGGGGATTGGGTGACTCCTCATCAGGCCTTCTTCACCCCCGGCGACGGGCTCTTCCCGCGTGCGGTTCGCGACGCCCAGGGCCGGACCCACGTCTCGCTCTATCAGAACCACAACGGGAACTCCGACGTGTGGTACACCCTGCTCGACGGGCGCTCCTACTCGCCGGTCGACGACGTCTCCCGCTCCTCGGCCACGTCTTGGAACCAAGACCTAGCGGTGGACGGGAGCGGCCTGCCGCACCTCGTGTGGGAGGCTTGGGACAACAGCCTCAGCGACTACGCGGTTCGCTTCAGCCGTTTCGACGCCCAGGCCTTTCGCTGGACGCCGAGCGAGGGCCTCTCGGATCGGGCGGGGTTGGCGCCGAGGATCGCGGTCGCGGGCGGCGTGGTCCACGTCGTCTGGGAAGGTCGCAACGGCGGGGTGTTCCACCGGCGGAGGACCGCGAGCGGCTGGTCTAGCGTCGCGGAGATCAGCTCAGCGAGTGCGAGCGCGCGCGCGGCTCAACCGGCCCTTTGTGCGCTCCCGAGCGGAGCCGTGATCGCCCTCTGGGCGGAGAACGACCTCGCTCGGAGCGAGGTTCGGGCCCGAGCGCTGGACACAGGAGCGGGATACGGCGCGCTGGAGGTCGTCGCGACCGCGCCCCAGATCCTAGAGCGCCCGGCCGCCGTGGCCGGTGCGAGCGGAGTCCACGCCGTGTTCGAGTGGGGAGGCGAGATTCACTACGCGCGCCGAGGTCCCCAAGGCTGGCTCTCGAGCCAGAATCTCAGCAACTCGCCGGGCCAGTCGAGCGAGGCGACCCTGACCTTGCATGGCAGCCCTCCCAAGGTTCAAGTCGTCTGGATCGAGGACGAGACCGGGGGGGGCACGACCTCGACCCAGGTCGGCTACGCCGAGGAGATCGGCGCTGGGTTCAGTCGCCCGGAGTTGCTGACGCGCGGGCTCGGAGCGCGTCGCTCGGTGACGATCGTCTCCGAGGGTGAGCGACTGAGCGTCCTCTGGCAAGACTGGAGCCCGGGTCGACAGCGCGTATTCACGACGTGGCGAGATCCGAGTGGCTGGAGCGCGTCGCGCTCGGTGGTCGAGCCCCAGGCCGAACCGAGCCGAGCCGCCCTGGCCCGGACCCGGGCTGGCGCGCTGGGCGTGGCCTACTCCCTCGACGCGGGCGGGAACAGAGAGGTCTGGGTCACGCGGGGCCAAGACCCAAGCGGCGACTTCGAACGAGCGGTCAACGTCTCGCGCAGCGCGGGGGGGTCCTACGCTCCGAGCCTGGCAGCGGTCGGGAGCAACACGCTCTGGGCGGCCTGGGAGGAGGACACCCCGCAGGGGTTCCAGATCCACGCTGCGCGGGGTGACTCGAGCGGGTGGTCGACTGCGGCCGCGATCTCGAGCGCCGGTCCGGCCTATACACCGCGCCTGGCGAGCGGTGCTGGGGCGCTGCACGCGGTCTGGAGCGCGCCGGGTCCCCACGGCCGACACGAGATTCAGACGCGACGCCTCCAGGGCACGGCCTGGGGCGCGATCGCAGCCCTCGTCAGCGACTCGGCGGCCGACCTCCGCGCCCCAGACGTCTCCCTGACGCCCGGAGGCCTGACTTGCGTCTACGAGCGAGAGGTCGGGGGACGGCGAGAGATCTGGTGCGCGACACGGGTCGGCGCGCTCGTCTCAGTGGCGGCGGTGGCCTCCTCGGCCAGCGGCCAATACGCTCCACGCCTCGTCACCGAAGGGCAAACGACGGTCGTGACTTGGGTCGAGGACGGGCGAGTTCACGTGGCGACGCGCCCCGCAGGGACGAGCCTGTTCTTGCCAGCGGACGTGCTCAACGCGGGGAGCGGTTGGTCCGCGGACCTCGCGCTTTCGAGCGGCGGGATCGCGGGCGGTGGGCTGTGGGCGGTCTGGGAGCAGTGGACGGGGAATCAAGTCCGCGTGCTCGCCGCGCAGTACACAGCCCAAGGCTGGAGCGCGGCTGAGCCTCTGGACCGGTCTGGGGTCGCCGCGCGCCGAGTGAGCGCGCTGGGGACCCCGCTGGGTGGCCTCGAGGTGATTTGGAGTGAACCCACACGGCTGGTCCTGCGCCAGCGGGGAGACCGGTAATGAGCGCTTTGACCCTCGACGCCTTCGATCGCCGCCTGCATTACTGGAGCCTGCTCTGCGGGCTGTGTGTCCTTCTCCTTGGCTGCAGCAAGGCTGAGCCGCACTACCGCCCGAGCCCGAGCGCAAGCGCCGCGAGCACGAGCGCGACTTCGACCGCTCCTCAGGTTCAGCTCCCCGGCTCGACGGCTCCGCTCGGCTCTGGATCGACTCCAGGCCTTCCCAGCGGCCCCGGCGCGCCCACAGCGCCGCCGGTCGCCTCTGCCCCCGTCGCCCAGGCGGGACCGGGAGGCCTCAGTCTGCCGCCGACGCGGAGCTTCCCTGCTCCGGGCGCCCCGATCACGATCGGAGCGGGCCCCGTGATTGGCCGGACCGCGCGCGGGGACGTGTTTCAACACCTCCGCGAGTGGACCCAAGGGGACCTGCGGGCCCTCGATCGCCTCGACGTCCGCTTGGCGGGTGACGGGTTGACGGCCTCTCGGGAGCTGGTGGCCTTTTACACCCGTCGCGACGCGGATCGGCTCTCGCTGCGGATCGATCTCCTTGATCTCCGCTACGGCGCAGAGCTCGGCGGGCTCGACTTGGTGATCCTGATCGGCTGGGGCGCGGGGGGATCTGTGACCCTCCCTCTTGGAATTCGCGAGCGCTCGACCCCGGGCTATCAGGCGGCGATCGTCGTCGAAGACACCCGCCAGTTCGCGCTCCTCAACGGCGCTGGAACTGCCCAGGTCACGACTCAGACTCAGAGTCCAGCCGGCGGGGCCGCGCTCGAGGTCTCGTTTCGCTCGGACCTGGACGCGATCGAAATCGGACTCGACCTCGCGCCCTTGCGAGCCCTCGGCTGGAGCGGCCAGGACCTCTGGTTCCAAGTCGCGAGCGCGCGTGACGGGCGGGGCCGGGTTGAGGACGCGATCCTCGAAGTCGACGTCCGCGACGGCAGCCTCGACGAGGTGATTCGCGAGACCTGGGTCGCAGATCGGCGCGCCGCTTACGCCCCGATCGCCGTCGGCAACCGGGCCGCCCTCAGCTCGAGTTACCTCCGCGGGCTCGTGTTCTCAGACCAGATTACGACCCGCGAGGGCTTCCCAACGGGCCTCCGCCGGACCCTCGAGACCCACCGCGTGCACGGACAGCCGATCTCGATCCACCTCAGCGGCGTCCTGACCGAGTCGATCGGCTGGGCCAGCTCAGCGGACCCTCGTCAGGACGGGGCCGCGTTCCTGGCCGAAGTCGCGACTTTCTTCGACGGCGACGCCACAAACGGCGAGGGGGACTTCCTCCCCGGTCTCTACGTCGACAACATAATGCCCTACTTCGAGGGGGCCCCCAATCAGCGCTTCATGGCCCAGGCCCAGAAGGTCTACGACCAGCGCTTGGGGCTCAGCCAGCCGGGCAAGGTGTTTTGGATTCCTGAGCGGGTCGCTCGGGGACGAACGCTGGAGGAGATCTCTCAGGCCGGATTCACGCACAGCGTCTTGGATCGGACGCACCTCCAGACTTGGTTCTCCGAGGCGAACATTGGCGGAGGGCTGCACCGGATCAACGGCGTCGATTGCTTCGTGATCGATCCCAGCGCGAGTCCCTTTCGGACCGAGGACGGCGGGCCGAGCTTGGCTCTGCGGCGGTTGCTGCTCGAGCGGGCGCTTGATCCCAACCCCGAGCAAGTCGTGATCTACGTCGCGGACTGGGAGGAGTTTGCCGGGCGGAAGGGGAGCGCCGACGTCCCCGACCACTACGACCGCGTGATTCAGTGGCTGGCCCAGCGCCCTTGGATCGAGATCGCGGGCCTGGAGGACCTCGCGGCCCGGGGGTGGTCGCCGGTCAAGGACCACGGGGCTCAGCCGGCCCTTCCGATCGAGACCCACACTTGGCTCCGGCACGCGACCGAGGCCGACTACGACAACTGGTACTACGGCCACCCGCTGGAGGAGAGCCTGGCGAGTCTCCAGCCGCCGATTCGTCAGGGTCGGCCCAGCGTGCGTCGCTTGGGCGACGTCCGGACGCCGGGGACTTTGTTTGGGGACACCTGGAGCGCGATTCAACAGGCGCCCGCGGGCGGACTCCGAGAGCTGGCCGAGGCGGCTTTCTCCAGCAAGCTCTACCGGACCGCTTGGCACGGCGAGGACATGCACGACACCCAGCGCTTTGTCGGGCCGAACGGGCTGCCGGGGGCCTACGTCTCGCCGGACCTGACGCCCGATCGCCTGAGCGGCTTCTCGCGAGCCCTCCAGACTCGCGTCGGAGAGGCGGCGGTGATCGCGCGAGCGGCGCGCTGGGCTGCGTCCCCTCCGAGTCAAGCGCACACGGCTCGCGAAGACGTCGACTTAGACGGCGAGGAGGAGCTCCTCCTGCTTGGGCCCCAGCTAATGCTCGTGATCGAGCGGGACGGCGGGCGGCTAGTGGCGAGCTTCGTGCGCGAGGCCAACGGGGCGGGTTACCAGATCACCGGTGACCCGATCGCGTTCCCGAGCCGGAGCGTCGAGACCGGGTTCGAGGACGAGGGGCACGACGCCGCGCGCAACTCGTGCTTCAAGGACGTGTTCCTGACGGGCACCCAGCGCAACTACACCAACGACTCGGGCGTGGCCTACGTCAGCACGACGAGCGTCGCGATCGTGTTCGAGACGAGCGACGGGGCGCTCAAGAAGACCTACAGCTGGGCCGGTCCGGGCCAAGTCGACGTCCGCTACGAGCTAGCGCCGGGGAGCGGCACGCTCTACCTCCGGTGCGGCTTGAACCCCGACCTCCTCGGTTTGGTCCAAGACGGACAACGTGGGCTGAGCGAGCTGGACCAAGGCGGGGTCTACACCCTCAGCGAGACGCGGCAGGGAAAGACGGTCTCGGTCGCGCTCGACTACGGGTCGGGCGGAGCACGCCTGAACGGCGCCGCCAGCCAGGGCGTGCCTGCGTCTCCGCGCGACGCCGCGTTTCAGCAAATGATCGAGCTCGCGGGCGACGCGCCAGGCTTCACGATTCGCCTCGGAGCCGCGGTTCGCTAAACCGGAGGCTACGATTCTGAGAGTTCGCTAAACCGGAGGCGACGATTCTGAGAGGTCGCCCACGAGGGTGGTCTCACGACTCCCATTCGCTATGAAGGCGACCTCGCTCAGAATCGTGCTCCGCTTTACTAGGAAGAGTTGAGTGTCGAAAGGGGTCTTGGCTGCGTAGCAGGGCTTGTCCCCGAGTCCAGCGCGTTCCTGAGGATCTAGTAAACGGGAGCACACGATCGGGAGTGGTCACTGTCGACCAGCCTCTCTGTCCGCAACAAGCCTCCACGTGACCGCTCATGATCGTGAACTCCCGTTTAGC
>JAESQQ010000108.1 GCA_016765095.1 Planctomycetota bacterium
CAAGCCGACGCCCACGCCTGCGGCGACGCCCAAGCCGACGCCCACGCCTGCGGCGACGCCCACGCCTGCGGTGACGCCGATCGCCTCCACGGCGGACCTTGCCAAGCGCAAGAAGGCCATTCGCCGCGAGCGACGGACGCTCAAGGGGAAGCTGAAGGTCTGGCGAAAGATCGCTAATCACTGGGCCTTGGAGTTGAAGGTCCTCGATTCATCGACGAAGGCCCTCAACCAAGACACAGGGGACGAAGCGTCTCTGGAGCGGCTCCGCAAGGCGAACAAGGAGCTGCCCGAGAAGACCTCTCAGGCGCTGGTCGCCCTCCTGCTTCGTCGGCTTAAAGCCCTCTCCGAGGCGGAATTGCCCGGGGCGTCTCGCTGGGCCGCGGATCTGTTCGTGACGATCAAGGCGCCGCCCATGGCCAACCTCGCTCCGCACGAGCGTGTCCGAGTGGCGGAGAAGTCCCTCAAGGAGGCTCGGGAGAAGGAACTCGACGCTCTGCAGACCCAGGTGCAGGTCGCGGTGCGCATGGCTCGGTCCCGGGTGCCGCGCAAGGACCTCGAGCCCTTGGCGGCCAAGCTCAAGGACGCGAAGAAGCTCAAGGGGGCGGGCCAAGACCAGAGCGCGATCGAGGGTTTCCGGGCGCTGCGAGCCGAGGCCATGAAGCTCTATCCCTCAGCGCCCCACGGGTTGAAAGGACAAACGTTCAAGCTCGTGACGAACCTCTTTGTCGGCTCTGGCTACGTGAACTTGACGGCGCTGGCGGCGGTCTCGGGGGCCGGTGGGAGCCAGCGCGGTGATCGGTTCGTTGCGATTGGCTACCAGAGCGACGCTCGGGTGCGGGGGCTCCTGGTGATCGACAGCAGGGCGGAGGGCTTGATGCCGATTCACGAGACCCGCTTGGGTCGGGACGCATTTACGGTAGCGGTGGGGGAGGTCTCCTCTGAGGGGGCGTTCACTTGCTTCGTGGGTGAGCAAGACGCGAAGGGCGACGAGCCGGTCCAGATACGCAAGCTCACAGTCGACGCCCGCGGGAAGACTCTGGACGGACTCGAGGGCTCGCCCTTCTTAGTGGTCAAGGCCGAGTCGGGGCGTCTGCACGACCTGACCGTCATGGCTGACGGGACCCTCGCCGTGCTCCTCAGCAACGAGATCTTGCTCTTTCGCGGCGGGGAACAGGTTCGCCAGGTCCTCCTCTCGGGCGCGCATGCAATGCGCGGCGTCGACTCCAATCCAAAGGTCGTTCAGGCGGTTGGCGGCGCCCAGCTCCGCCTCCCGCGTCGAATGGTGTCCCTTGGAGACGGCTCCCTCGTGGTGACCGGGCTCAAGGACCCGCACCCACAGGGGAGCAAGGGCCCCGTGAGCTGGCGATCTGAGGCTCGAGAGGCAGGGAGAGGGCTCCGTCCACGTCTCGGGACGAACTGGCGCTTCAACCTGACCGTCGTTCCGCCCCACGGCAAGGGTGAGATCAGGACCCACGACCCCAGGCTCGACAGCCCTAGCCCCGGCGCGATCGTGGCCCTGGGCTCGGGGCTCTTCGGCATTGAGCACAGGCCACCCCGGATCCGCCTGACGAGCGGACTTCGCAAGAAGGGGCTCGGAGATCCCAAAGCGGTCGTCTATCGGGGGCTCGGGACCGGGAACTCGCGCGTCGAGATGCAGAACGCCCCCAGGTTCAATCCAAGCCTCGTCCTGGACGCGATCGTGACGGGCGACACCTACGTCATGATCGGCGCCTCGAGCAGTCACCTCGGTGGAGACCTCGACCAGTACGTCGCTTCGTTCGACCCCGAGGGGCGAACCATTATCTACACGTTCCGGGTGGTTAAGAAGCCGCGCTGACTCGCTCGGTCGGGCCCGCCGGGGCTTACTCGCGGAGGGCTTGGAGGCGAGCTTCGACTTGCTCGGGCAACTGGAGCCGGGCTCGCTCATAGGTCTTGCGAGCGCGATCGGGGTCCGCTTCCTGACCGAGTCCCCCCTCGGCGTAGACGTCGCCCAGCTTGAGCCAGGCTCGCGGGTCGTCGCCGGCGGCGGCTCGCTTCAGCCAGGTGTAGCTCGCTTGAGGGTTTGGTTCGACGACTTCTCCAGCCACGAAGATTCCAGCCAGGTCGAGCATGGCGGCGGTCGAGCCCAGCGAGGCCGCCCTCTCGAAGCACTTGAGCGCGCGAGCTGGGTTGGTCGGCTCAAGTGTGAGCCAGAGCTGACCCAGGACTCGGATGCCGACGCTGCCCCGGGCTCGATCCCGACTGAGCGTGGCCAGAGCATTGCGCCCAGGGCCCACACGTCCGCGGTCTGCTTGAGCTCCTTGCCGCAGACCTGCTCGGGGGCCATGTAGCGCGGGGTGCCCATGATCGCGCCTTCGCTCGTCAGGTCGACGGCTAGGGTGGCCGTGGTGCGTCGTCCTCCGATCAGCTCTCCAGTTGGGTTGTCCGAGGTCCTCGCGGCGCGCTCTGCGGCGACGGTGAGCGCGGTCTGGCTGACGCCGTCCCCAGCGGTGGGTGCCGGAGCCTCGCTCTCCGCTCCGAAGTCGACCACCTTCGCGAGCCCAAAGTCCGTCAGGTGGGGGTTGCCGGCGGAGTCGAGGATCACGTTGTCCGGCTTGAGGTCGCGGTGGAGGATCCCGTGCTCGTGGGCATGGTGAACGGCCAGAGCGACGGCCTCAAGGATCACCGCGGCCTCTCGGGGGGCCAACACGCCTCGATCGCGGAGGTGCTGGCGAAGCGTCTTGCCCTCTATGAAGTCCATCACGAGGTAGGGATTGCCCTGGGGGTCCCGAGCCACGTCGTGAATCGCGACGATGCCGGGGTGGCGGAGCCGCGCGGTCGCTTGGGCCTCGAGGAAGAAGCGCTCCTGGGAGTCGTTGTCTGCGCGGGCCTTGGGGAGGAGGAGCTTGATCGCCACGTCACGGGCGAGGGCTTCGTGGTGGCCCCGAAGGACGACCCCCATTCCGCCCCGCGCGATTTCGCCGTCGATTCGGTACGAACCGAGGGAAGTCGGGAGCGGCAGCTCGGGGAGGCTCTTGGTGGGGCTGGACTCTAGGCGGGTCTCGGTCTCAAGGTCGAGGGTCTTGAGACCTGGCGTGGCGTTGGACACCGACCCCGCGAAGAACACCTCTGTGTCGTCGGGCAGCTTCACTTCACCGTTCGGGCTCTGGGGCGAAGTGCGTGGTGCGATCAGTCGGCCGTGGGGCTTGGGGTCACTCACAGCTCCGTCTTAAGCAATGCTCACTCCGGGTCAAGTCTTGTTTGGGGCCGCCCAAGCGTGGGCGCTGTTCGCTCGATCAGACACCTGTCCGATCGGGCGAACCCTCTCCCGTTGAGCCGCCGCCCGGATCTGGGCCGGTGGGTCGAGCTTTAGCCCTCGAGGTGGGGGCGCTCTCGGAGGAGGTCGCGGACACGGTGAATGTCGGGGTAAAGGACGCGATCGTCGGTCATGGGCCGCATGCCTTGGTCGCGCAAGTGGGCGCAGATCGCGGCCACGTTTCCTCCCGGGCGGAGGGGGGCGCGGAAGCTGAGGCCTTGGAACGCGGCCAAGATCTCGATCGCGACCACGTTGGCCACGTTCTCGAGGATCCTGATCGCCTTTCGCGCCGCGATCGTCCCCATGCTGACGTGATCCTCGCTCCCCGCGCAGGTCGGGATCGAGTCGGTAGTCGCGGGGTGACAGAGGACTTTGTTCTCCGAGACGAGCGAGGCGGCAGTGTATTGGGGGACCATGAACCCCGAGTTGAGCCCGCTCCCCTCCATCAGGAAGGGCGGGAGGCCGTTGCTGAGCGAGGCGTCGACCATGTGGGCGATCCGCCGCTCGGAGATGTTGCCGACTTCGGCGATCGCCATAGCTAGGTAGTCGAGCACGAGTCCGATCGGCTCGCCGTGAAAGTTGCCGCCGCCCAACACTCTGTCCGCGAGACCGTCTGCCTGAGCGGGGTCGCGGAGCCACTCCGCGTAAGCCGCAGCGTCCATGGAATCGAATCCGCCAGGGGGCTTGGGCGGGAACAGGAGCGGGTTGTCGGTGGCCGAGTTGATCTCGACCTCGAGGACCTCGAGGACGTGCGCGAGGGCGCGGTGCCCGCAGGCGAGGACTTGGGGCGAGCAGCGAAGCGAGTAGTCGTCTTGGACCGGCGGCGCTGAGGGGACGGCCATTTCGAGGGTCTCGAGGAACCGGACCGCCGACTCACGCATCAGCGGCGTGCGCGGAAAACTCGGCTGATCGAGGAAGCTGAGGAGGCCAGTCGCCTCGCGCCGGAGGGAGTCGAGGACGCCTTCGTAGATCGGAATCTGGGCGCGGAAGGTCAAGTCGCGCGAGGCGAGCAGGTTCTCGGGCGGAGCGACCGCGCCCTCGGGAACGAGGTCGCCTATGGCGCCCAGGAGAGCCTCGATTCGAGCCTGGGCGTCTTCGGCTCGCTCGCGCTGCTCGGACTCGGGGGCAGTCTCGGCGGCCGCCGTCTCGAGGTGGTGACGGGCTTCACGGAGGGGGTGCCGCGAGCGCTGGAGGTAGGCTGTGTTGATCAACACGTCGAGGATCTCGCTCCCCTCGACGTGGGCCAGGATCCGAGCTGCGGTGTCCCCTTGGTAGCTCAGATCGCGGACCAAATGCAGCTCGGGTTGGAAGGCGTGGCGAACCCCGCGCTCTGCCTCGAGGCACATGGCGACCCCTAGCTCCGCCCACTCCATGAGGATTCCGGCGTCGTAGAGCAGGAGACAGCCGAGGGCCGACATGAACTGAGTCCCGTTGTTGAGGGCAAGGCCCTCTTTGGCTTGGAGGGTGACCGGCGCAAAGGTCTCGCCGCCGCCCAGCGCCGCCTCTCTCCAGTCGAGGGCGCCGCAAGCCACGAAGTCCTCCGCTCGGGCCCCCTTGACGATCTCGGTTCCGACCCGCGAGGCTCGCGGGAAGAAGCGCCCGCCCGGGTCGCCCATGACGACGAGGGCCATGTGAGAGAGCGGCGCGAGGTCGCCAGAGGCGCCGACGGAGCCCTGAGTCGGCACGTAGGGATAGATCCCGGCGTTGAGGAGTTGGACCACAGCGTTGAGGGTCTCGTTGCGGATTCCCGAGTTCCCCCGACAGAGCGTGTTGGCGCGCAGGAGGAGAGCGGCCCGGACGACGTCTTCGTCGAAAGGTTCGCCCACGCCGCAGGCGTGGCTTCGGATCAGGTTGATCTGGAGGCGCTGAACGTCCTTCCCTTGGATCGTGACGTCGCGGAGCTTCCCGAACCCAGTCGTGAGGCCGTAGATCTTCTCGCGTCGTTCGAGGAGGAGGTCGATCATTTTCCGACAGCAGTCGACGCGATGCTTCGCTTGGGGGGCGATCGAGACGGGGCGCCGGAGTCTGGCGACCGCGATCACCTCGGCTATCCCGAGCGCGGTTCCGTCCAAGACCACTTCGTCGATTTCAGCCGGATCGAAGGCTGCTGGCCCGCGCTTCACCATAGGGACCCTCCTCAAGGCGCAAAGCTACTCGGTCGCGGGGGGACCTGGGCCCCTCAACCTCCATCTTTGGCGCGTCGCCCCGAGGTCTGCCTGGGCACGGTCGCCTGACTCGATTCCAGAAAGGCATAACCCGCTGCAAATAAACGACTAGTGCCCTGCGCTGTCCGGTCTTCCCCCCCGCAGCCTCTCTTCAGGAGACCAAGGAGGACGCCACGTGAAGCGTTCGTTGCTGCTGGCCCTCGTGATCTCCCTCGCTCCCCTAGGCACCGCTCGTGCAAACGAAGACGTGTCGGGGGTCATGCTCCAAGGCTGGTACTGGGACTCTCCCCCAGGTGAGGAGTGGTGGACCAAGCTCAGCAAGCTGATGCCTCAGTTCCGAGAGTGGGGCGTCACGGCCCTCTGGATTCCGCCCCCCTGCAAGGGCGCTGGCGGAGGCTACTCCTCGGGCTACGACATCTACGACTTCTACGACCTGGGTGGGAAGGATCAGCTCGGCGGGGTCCCGACCAAGTGGGGCCACAAGCGCGACCTCCTCAAGATGATCTCGGTCGCCCACGCCAACGGCGTGGATATCTACGCCGACATTGTGCCCAACCACCGCGCGGGCGGTAGCCAGGGTGGCTACAGCTACGAGAACCTCGTCGGCTCCGAGGCCGTCGGCCGGTTCACCATGGCGCCTTGGGACTTCCACCCCAAGAGCTGGGGCGGCGACTGGTATGAGGCCGTGGCAGGCTTGGCCGATATCGCCCAAGAGGTGCCCTACGTCCGCGACAGCCTCTACAGCTGGATCCGCTGGTTCGACAAACAGACCGGAGTCGACGGCTATCGGGTCGACGCCGTCAAGCACATGAAGCCGGAGTTCACCGAGGGCCTCCTCTACCAAGTTCAAGAGGGCCTGGGCCAGGGCCGCAAGCGGTTCGCGGTCGGTGAGTACTACGACGGGAACCCGAGCACGCTCGGCTGGTGGGTCAACGCCAACCGCCGCCGCTCGAGCGTGTTCGACTTCACGCTCTTCTTCCAGCTCCTGAGCATGGCTCACGGCAACGGGGACTACGACATGCGCGGGCTGCGCCAGCGGTTCGCCGACGATCGTCGGTCGGTGACCTTCGTGAACAACCACGACACCTTTCGGCGCGGCAACGGTCTCCACCTCTACCAGCGCGCCGACCTTGCTCACGCCTTCATTCTGGCGGCGCCGGGATACCCCTGCGTTTACTGGCAGGACCTGTTCGACGACAACGGCGACGTTCGTCAGAATCTCGTCAACATGATCTGGATTCACCACATGCTGGCCAAGGGGACCGGGATCGAGCGCTGGGCGGATCAGGACCTCTATGTCCTCGAGCGCGAGGGCAGCCTCCTCTCGGGCTTCAACGACCACACGAGCGAGTGGAAGAGCGCCTGGGTGCGGACGGCCTTTGGTCCCAACGTGCGCCTCCACGACTACGCCAATGACGTCGGCGACGTCTGGACCAACGAGCACGGCTACGCCCGAATCGCCGTCCCGCCTAACGGCTACGTGATGTATGGCCGCGACGGCTTCCAAAATCGCCAACCGAACCCGCCCGCTCGCCGCACGACCCAGGAGTGGGAGTGCGCGGCCGACATGGACCGTCGCCCGGCCGGGGAGTTTTGGAGCGAGCCGATCAAGTTCGTCTCTGCCAAGGACAAGAAAGTCGAGATCAACGTCTACTTCAAGGACCCGAGCGTGGTCGGCCACGTCTCCCTCTACGACGACCAGGGCAATCGCCTCAACCACGCCCGGGGTCAGGGTCGCGTGTTCTTCCCCTTCAACAACCCAGGGAAGGACGGCTGGTATCAAGTCCGCGTCGGCCTCGAGACGACGGGCCTGAACAAGCGCTCCGACTATTGGGTCGAGATCGACTACGAGGGGCCGCGTGTCGACCCGGGCCCTGCCCCGACCGGGACCACGTTTCAAGATCTCCCGCTCGTGCCGAGCTCGATCGGTCCCTAAACGGGAGCTCACGATCATGAGCGGTCACGCGGGGGGGTGTTGCCGACAAAGAGGCTGGTCGACAGTGACCGCTCCCGATCGTGTGCTCCCGTTTACTAGATCCTCAGAGAACGCGCTGGACTCGGGGTGAGCCCTGCTACGCAGTTAAGACCCTTTCGACACCCAACTCTTCCTAGTAAATCGGAGCACGGTTCTGAGCGAGGTCGCCTTCATGGCGAATGGGAGTCGTGAGACTACGCTCGTGGGCGACCTCTCAGAATCGTGGCCTCCGGTTTAGTGGAAGGGATCGGGTGGCGAGATCCTCGTGTCGGGCAGAACTGCCCTCCAGGCTCCTCCTAGTGCGGGGCGGCCCCCGCCTGTCACCCGCCGATGCACGCCTTGACGCAAGCCCTTGCCTACCAAGGAGCAGCGGCACCTGGCGGGGCCTCAAATCGCATGGTTTTCTGCCTTCGCAACCCGCTTGACACCCACAGGGGTCCTTGGTACGGTCCCCGCCCTCTGAGCGCGCGATGAGGCCCAGAGTATCCAGGGGGAAACTTATGTCGTTCGTTCGTGGACTGGTCCCGGTCTTCGCTGCGGCCCTTCTGTCACTGCCCGTCTTGGCCCAGGCCGGCGAGTTGGACAGCTGTAGGCTTCAGACGCGGGGCACTGGCCCCATGGTCGCTCAAGCCGACCTTGGCTATGAGTTTGAGGCTCTTGCAGACGAGGTTCGCCTCCAGTCAAGCGAGATCGATCGTCTCCTCTTGCACGAGGACGTTCGGCTCGGCCTCGACACGGTGCCCATGGGTGACCTCCGCAATGTCGAGGACTTCCACCCCGAGACGGACCGCTGGACCGAGCACAACAACCGGATTCGGATCACGTGGTGGACCGGCGCCTGGCTCTTCTCGAAGGAGCTCGACCTCAAGAACGACCTCGTGACTGGGTTCCGAATCGCCTGGGAGGTTCCGGGGTTCATAGCGATCCGCTGGGACAGCGGCTTCGTTCCCTGGAGTCGGCTCGAGGTCAAGCAACTCCAGCCCGCCGGTAACGTCTCCAGCCGCGAAATGAGCGGAATGGTCTCCGCGCACACCCTCTCGCTCGGGATCTTCAACCCCGAGCTCTCCGTCCCCGACCTTGCTTTCTGGGCAGGCTTTGGCGCTGGGCTCTGGGTCTACGATTACAACGAGAGCGATATCTTCTCGGGCAGCTCAAGCGTAGACACCGCGGACGGCGACTGGAGCGAGATCAACATTGGCGGAAACATTTTCGTCGAGCTCGACTACCGGATCATGGACGTGTTCCACGTCGGCATTGGGATCCGCCAGCACTTCATTCTGGCCGACCACACGGACGACGGCCGGTTCTACGCCCTCGACGGCGTCGACCAGAAGGGCCTTGGCGGCCGCAACGACGGGATCATTGACGACCTCGCCGGCGTGACCGAGCTGACCTTCAACCTCTCGATCCTGTTCTAACCAGGATCGCGTTGGCGACTCGAGACGACTCGGCCCTCCCGGCCGGGTCGTTTTGCGTTCCGGAGGATGGCTTCGGAGACGAGGCGCGCGAGGAGCGAGATCGCTAGAATTCGAGGCCTGGAACGAACGAACTCTGGCTCGAGGACGCTAGCCTTGCAGATCGGCCCCTACAACGTTGTGCGCGAGCTCGGACGCGGCGGAATGGGCACCGTCTACGAAGTCCGCCACCCCGACTTTCCGCGCTCCCTAGCCCTCAAGGTTGTCCACCAGCAGATCCTAGACGAGGTCAGCCAAGCTCGATTCAAGCGCGAGGGCGAGGCGCTCGCCGCCATGAACCACCCAAACGTGGTCAGCGTTCACCAGCTGGAGTCCTACGACGGCCAGGTCGTCCTCGTGACCGAGCTCGTCTCGGGGCGCTCGCTCCAGGAGCGTCTCCAGGAGGGGCCCTTGCCTCCGCACGAGGCGAGGAGCCTCCTTCGCTGTACGGCAGACGCGATCGCCGCGCTGCACGCCAAGGGCCTGATCCACAGGGATCTCAAGCCCGACAACGTTCTTCTGAGGGAGGACGGGAGCCCCGTCTTGATCGACTTTGGGCTCGCCCGTTCCCTGAGCGGAAGCAGCCTGACTCAGACGGGCGAGATCCTAGGGACCCCGAGCTACATGGCGCCCGAGCAGGCTCGCGACGCGAGCAGCGTCGACGAGCGCTGCGACGTCTACGCGCTCGGGGCGCTCCTCTTCGCCTGCTTGGCTGGGCACCCGCCCTTTCGTGGCCCTTCAACGCTCCAGACGCTGGATCGCGTCCTCAACCAGCCCCCGGACTATCCGCCCGAGTCAAAGACCTGGCCGAGCGATCTTCGGGCGCTCTGCGCCCGTGCGCTCGCCAAGGATCCCAGTGAGCGCCCCGAGAGCGCGATCGCGTTCGGGGAGGGCCTCGTGGCGTCGGCGTCCCGCCGCCCTTCGTCGGGCCTGGTATGGGGTGTCCTCGTGGCCTTGATCGGGCTCGGCGGGGCGACTTGGGCGTTCGTCGCTTCCCGGAGCGAGGGTCCGCTCAGCCCCGCGCTGGGAGAGGACTCGATTCGAAACGGGGACGCGCCGCTTCCGAGCGCGAGCCAAGGGAGCGAGAGGATCCTCTGCTGGAGCGGGGTTCGTCAGCTCTTGGCGGGTCAGGAGCCGACTGCTGAACACCGAACCCTGGCCACCGCCGAGAGCCCCGAGGCGCACGCGCTGGCGGCCGTCCTGGCAGCTCGGGACGGGGACCGCGCCGAAGTTCGCCGACAACTCGACTTCCACGGAGAGCCCCAGCGGAAGGAGCTTCAGCTCCTCCCGGCCCTCGTCCGGGGGCGATTGGGGCGTCTGTCCACGAACGACGCGCGCGCCGTGCTGAAAGCCCTCGAGGGGTGGAGCGAGGCCCCGCTCGAACTCCGGGGGCTGCGTGCGCTAGCCGAGGTCGTGCTCAAGCAGAGCGATCCGCTAGGGATCTTGAGTGCCCCCACCGAGCACGGCCTCGCTCGCGTGCAACCCTGGCTCCTCGAGCAGCTGTTGCGGTTCGGGGCGGGCGATCCCCTCGACTTAGCCAAACTCGAGGCGATCTCGGACCACTCCTCGAGAGCCCGCCCCGCGACCCAGGCGGCCCTCACCGAGCGAGTGGCTCTGCTGATTCGGCACCTCGCTCCGGACTCAAACACTCGCGACTACACCCTGGACGAGTATCGACTCCTGACCCAGGCGATTCAGACTTTTCGTGTGCTGGTGCCCCACCCAGTCCCCCTTCCTAACGCTCACGAGATCGGGACCTTCGTCGTCACCAGTGGGGTCGACATCGCCAAGTCCACGAAGTCTCTGCTCTCGGAGGAGAAGGCAGACCTCCTGATCGCTGTGGCTGAAGCCGTCCCAGACGACTCCCCGCTCCAGGCTTCAGCGGGTCAGTTGATCTGGAGAGGCCACTTGTCCTGCCCGGCCCGCTGGCGACGCCTCCTCGGAATCGCGCGCCGCGGTGTAGTCCTCCTTGAATCGCCGCTCGAGGACGGGAGCTCTCGGAGTGCCTCCCTCTTCGAGAGCCCCCTCTCTCGGCTTCTACGCCTCTTGGTCGGGCTCCAGGAGGCCCTCCCCCCGCCGGAACGCGACTCGACGGATCTCGAGGAAGCGCTTGCCGTGATCGAGCGTCTCGCCCTGATTAGCCCCACCTACAAGCGGAAGGACGCCGCGATTGATCGGGTCTATGTGCGCCTCCTCCTCGGTCGTTTGACGCAGCGGGAGCTCGAGGGGGTGCCTTTGGGGGTCAACAGGCCTCGGCTCGAGCTGGCCAAGCTCTATCTGGCCACGCCGGATCGGCTCCTTACCGACGCGCCTCACATGTTGGACTCCCTACGTTTCGCGAAGCGAGAGGTGACCCGAGGCGCTCTGGCTCACCGGCTGGGGCTAGACCGCCTCTGGCCCAAGGGGGGACCTCAGTCTCCTTTGGCCGCCGCTCGGGAGCCCCTGATCGAAGCCCTCGCCACGACCCTCAGCAGCGGTCGCAGTCCGGTCTACGCGCTTTACTGGCAAATCCAGGCCGCGCGTCTGGCCCTCGCTGCCTCCGCTCCCAACAAGTACCGTGTCCGCCTTGCGGTCGCGTCGATGTACGCCACGAAAGGTGGCTGGACCGGGCTCGCGGAGGACCTAGACATAGCCGCAAGGCTGCGCGAAGACTCGAGGCTCGCGGCCCTGGCCGAACGAGCGCTCAAGTTGAAGCCGCGGACCAGCCAACAGACCAAACGGAAGTGAGCCCACGACCCGTTCGTCGCGCCCAACGCTTCCTCAGTAAAGCGGAGCTTCTTCTTAGTAAAGCGGAGCACGATTCTGAGCGAGGTCGCCTTCTTGGCGGCGGGGAGTCGTGAGACCCCCGTCGCGGGCGACCTCTCAGAATCGTAGCCTCCGCTTTAAGCGCCGGGAATCGTGGCCGTCTCCTTGAGCGCAAAGATCCAGCCGTTGCGGAACCCAAGGATCATGATCCCGCCCCGCAGGCTGTGGGATCGCTCCGAGTGGCTCGGGCTGAAGGGGTTGGTGACCCAGAAGTCGACGCCGGTCAGCGGGAGGCTGTCGCGGTAGTGGCCGTCTTTGAGGTTCACCCGGGAGACGGAACGGCCTTCAGTGTCGTTCCCCTCGAGGAGGTAGGCGTCTTGGCTGCCCACGCAGAGGATCTGGTGTGCGCCCTTGCGGGTCCAGGCCAGCTTGTGGTCCATTTTGCGCTTGTTCTCCTTCATGGGGCCCAGGCGCAACAGAGCGTTCATGCCGGTCTTGGTCCCAAAGTAGACCGTCTTGCCGATCCCGACGGGGTCGCTCGTGATCGCCTCGCTGACGCAGGTTCGGTGGTGCACCAAGCCGTCGGTCGGGTCGAGCACGTACATGTTGAAGTCGTCGCTGGGGAGATAGAGCAGGGATCGGTAGATCAGGGGGGCTGCGCGGAGCGGCTTGCCCGTCTTAAACGGCCAGTGCTTGCGGCCCGTCGCCGCGTCGAAGGTGTACAAGGTCCCGTCGGTCGAGGCCACAAAGACCGTGGGCGAGCGGTACTCCGGCTTGACGAGGACGTCGCTTCGGGTCCGCCAGCTCCAGTTGGGGAGGGTCGGCTTGTCCTTGCGGATCGCGTAGATCCGGTCGTCCCACGAGCCAATGAACACGTGCGTCGAGCTCGCCCGGGGCGGCGTCGAGGGGGCGAAGTTGAGCCGAGCCTGGAAGATCTCCGAGCCGTTCTTCTTGTCGAGCCCGAACAAGAAGTCCTTCGCGACGAAGAAGATCTCGTCGTACTCGCGATACTTCTGTCCCTTGCGGACCTCGTAGGTCCACTCGGCGATCGGGTGCCCGCCTTTAGTGAAGCTGAGCGGGAGGTCGACGTCGAACACCCAGTTGACCATTCCGCTGTGGATGTCGATCTGGTAGAGCCGGTTGGTCCGGGTGAACGCGTAGAGCTGGTCGCCCTCGATCGAGACGCTGGTCAGGACCTCGTCCCGGATCAAGCTGTCCCAGTAGAGCTGGAACCCGAACGCTTCGACTTGTTCGGTGTCGATCTGGGGACGCTCGCCCAGTCGCCCCGTATCGGTGTATTGGATCGCCTGGGGGCCCCTCGGCGAGGCCCGGTTCGTTCCCAGGCAGCCAGTCGCCAACAGGCCAAAACTCAGTAGCAGCACGGTGCGGTTCACGGGTGTCCTTCCTGAGCTTCGTTCCCGAGAGCGAGTTCGGCCAAGTTGAGGCCGTGGGCTCGCTCGAAGGCGCTTAGCTTGTTGATCCGCTCGAGGTCGTCTTCGATCCTGGAGCTGAGCTTAAAGACGAAGGGTTTGCGGTTCTGGCGGGCCTCGAGGTCAGCGGTCAGCTCGTCCCAACTGCCACCGTAGAGTTCGTCGCGGAGGAGGAGCAGGGTCCGCTCCGCTTGGCCCAATTGAGCCACAAAGGCGTCTGTCGCCTGAGGCTCGGTCATGATTGCGGACTAGTCCTTCTTGGGGATCCCAGGGAGGTCAGCCTTGATCTTCCGAACGTCGTCAACCCACTTCCGCTTCACGAACCGGATCGGGTCGCTTCCGTGGTTGAACTCGTCGCCCGGGCGGCTGTAGTGCAGCTCAAGGACGGCCTCGCGGATCGTGCGGTCGTTGCTGTTGGCGGGCGCCTCGTAGTATTCGGGGACCTTGAGGCTCCAGTTGGTGAGCCCGCGGACCCGAATGTTGAGGCGGTCCATTTCGGGGTGGAAGTTCTTGAAGATCGCGACGCAGGTCGCCTCTTCACCCGGCTGGAGCTTGGGGAGCGCGATCTTGGCGATCTTGTAGCTCTTCTTGTCGTTGATCGCGGGGAGCACGTTCTCCTCGCCCTCGGGCTTGGTGCTCAGCTTGCGCATGCTCAAGAGCTGGCCACCCTTGCGGAGGCCGAGGTGCTTGCGGATCTCTTGGTAGGCCTCGGGAATCCAAATGTCGTGGTACTCGAACTTGTTCTTGCCGCGATCCGAATAGGCCCGGACGTCGAGCACGAAGGTGCGCACGAGGTCCTTGTGCTTGTTCTTGATCTTGTAGATCAGATACCAGTAGTTCTCGACGTGGCCCGTGTCGTCCTTGATCTGGACGCGGCCCAAGGCCTTGCGGTGGGTGAAACCCAGCATGTAGTAGGGGTGGCGGGGGACCTTGTTGCCCTTGTAGATCTTGGCGCGGTCCTTGCGAGGCTCGGGATCTGCCGTCTCGGTGATCGCCTTGGCGATCTCCACGCAGCGAGGACACTTGTAGGGGTTCTCCCCCTCCTGGATCTCCCGCTGGTTGCAGTAAGTGCACATGTCCCCTTGTGCCTGTGCGGGCGGGATCCAGCCGAAGACGACGAGCGCCGTCAAGGCTAGGACCAGGGTGACGGCTTGTCTCATCCCTAACTCCTTGTGTTGCGCGCGGATTATGGGCTCCTCAGCCTATGCTGTCAACGAGGTAGCCCTTGGATATCGCGCACGCAAGACGCTTGCCAAGAAGGAGTTAGGGGCGAGCGCAGAGGGCGTGTTCAGAACGCGGTCTCAGCGCCGCTCCATCTGCCGAACGTGGCGCTCGAGCATGGCTTGGGTCCGGGGGGGGAGGGGGGGCCCCTTGAGGGCCCGTTTGATGTCCTGCAGGAAGGTTCGCTGGGCGGAGTCCGGTTCCGACTCCAGCAGAAATGAGTAGGTCTGCCAGGTGGCCGGGTCTTGGGGCCACCCCCCGCAAAGGAATCGCAGTCGCTCGATAGGGGTTTGAAGGTCTTTCGCGAGGAGGGCCTCAGCGGCTTCTCCAGCCCAGACGTAGTCCCTGGGAGCTTGGTCTCTGATCCCCTCGAGGAGCTGACGCGTCTCCTTCCTTGGCGAGCCGAGCTTTAGCCAAAGGCGGACTCGCAGACCCCAGCGGTTCGAGGGCAACTCGATGGCTCGGGCAACCGCCTCCCCGCTAGCGGTCCAGGCTTCTTGCGTCTGACCGATCGAATTCAAGACGAGGCTAAGCGTGTAGTGATTGTGAGGGAACTCTGGCTCGAGCTCGCAAGCTCGACGGAGGTCCTCGATTGCCCGCTCTTTGGCTGTCGCGACGCGGCCCACCATTCGGCTGTGGAGGTAGCCACGTTCGCGAAAGACGGCGGGCCAGGTCGGGTCCCTCTCTTCGGCGAGGCCGAAGTTCTTCAGCGCACTACGGTAGACCGCCTCCGGCTGTCCAACCTCGACGACGAGGGCGTCGAAGAGTTTGCGCGCGGACGGGTCCCGTGCGGCTCCCTTCTCGAGCGGGAGGAGGACCTCCTGCAGGAGTTCCTTTTCGTGGATCGCGAGGAGGTAGTGGCCGAAGGGGCTCTTGGGTTCCTCTCGCGATCCGGCCGGAGCGATCTCTCCTGCCTCGCGCGCCGGCGCGAGCTTGAAAGCGCGACGCCCTCCGAATCGGGCCAGGTGACGGAGCCTGTTGGCGAGCAAGGAGCGGATTCGCTCACGAATCCAGCCGCGCTCGCTCGCGAGGTCATAGGCCCGGCGAAGGAGCTGAAGCCGATTCGAGATCGCCCGTTCATAGGCCGCCGTTCTCTCGGGGCCGACGAGGCGCTCGGGCACGGACTGATAGCCGAGATCCCCGCGAGCCACGAGAGCGAGAGGGGAGTCTCCCCGGGCCGCCTCCGCGAGGTCCTTCTCGAAGGCAGGCGCCCCACTCGGGCGGTAGCCGGCGTGGACGTATGCTCGCCAGTAGTGGGATTCACTTCTCGCTGGGCTCGGACTCGAGGGGAGGAGCTCGATCGCTCGAGTCGCGGCTGCGTAGACGAGGCGAAATCCCTCGCGAGAGGAGCAGCGGTAGGCGCGGGCGAACTCGACTCTCGCGACTGCGTTCCACCAGAGGGGGGAGGCCTCGCGCGGCTCCTGGGGCAAGGCGTGGAGGAGCTTGAGGGCACGCTCGAGGTCTCGATCGGCCTCAGCAGTCTGCGCGCTGCGAAGGCCGGGCTGGAGGTCGACGGTTGGGGTTGGAGTGGGACTGACCAGCGGGGTCGGAGTGGGTCTCACCGCCGGCGACGTGCCCGAGGTCATGCCCATGCCGCCCAAGACGCCCACCCCGAGGAGCACCAACGCGCCAATGACCAGGCCCAGCCGAGCCGAGCCCGGCCCCGTGGAGGCCGCAGGCTCCGCGAGGGCTTCCAAGGCTGAGGCGACTTGATCGGCGCGCTGGTAACGACTCGCTGGGTCCTTCTCGAGGCAGCGCAGACAGATCCGCTCCAGCTCCCTAGGGACAGGGGCGTGACGGCTGGGTGGCTCGGCGGGCGTCTCGAGGACGGCCAGGAGGGTGGCCATAAGGCTGGCCCCGCGAAAGGGTGGGACGCCGGTCAGGAGGGCATAGAGCGTCGCGCCGAGGGCGTGAATGTCCGTGGCGGGGCCGATTTGATCGGGCTCTCCGTTTGCCTGCTCGGGCGCCATGAACCCTGGCGTTCCGAGCACCTCGCCGGTCACAGTCAGCCGCTCCATCTCTCGACCTGAGGGGCGCGCCAACCCGAAGTCCGTCAACACAGGACGACCGTCAGGGAGCAAGATCACGTTCTCGGGTTTGACGTCACGGTGGAGGATCCCCCCCT
Source organism: Planctomycetota bacterium (assembly GCA_016765095.1). Taxonomy (GTDB): domain Bacteria; phylum Planctomycetota; class J058; order J058; family J058; genus NORP233. The sequence continues at coordinate 16,411 of JAESQQ010000108.1, forward strand.
CGTGGGCAGCAGCGAGCCCCCGCGCGAGGTCGGCCACGAGGGCCGCGGCCTCGCTGGCGGGGAGCGTCCCCCGCTCACGGAGCACGCTCGAGAGCGGCTTCCCGTCGAGGTATTCCATGACCAAGTAGGGACGTCCTTCCGCGACGCCGGCGTCTGCGAAGGCCACGAGGTTGGGGTGGTGGAGATTCGCGCAAGCGACCACCTCGCGCCGGAAGCGCTCCAAGCTCTCGGGGGTCTCACCTCCCGGAGTCAGCGTCAGTTTGATCGCGACGCGTCGCTGGTCTGGGGAGCGGGCCTCGTAGACGACGCCCATTCCGCCTCGCCCCAGCTCACGGACGACCTGGTAGTTCCCGATCTGCACGCAGCCACGATACTGGGCACTTGCTCCTCGGGCTGGCGCGAACCGGGTCTCGCTGTCAGGGTTCCGACATGAAGTGGGCTTCCGCGTTGACCCAGTCGACTCGCCTGAGCGAGGCGCTCCCCGAGCTTGCGTCGCAGCTCTCGGGCTTGGACGAGATCGACCTCCTCGTGGCTTTCATAAGCCCGCACTACCGCGAGCGAGCGCTCGAGCTCTCAGGTCTGCTGCGGAAGGAGTTCGGGCCCAAGACCCTAATCGGCTGTTCGGCCGTGGGCGTGGTCGGGACTCGTCGCGAGCTGGAGCTCGAACCCGGAATCGTGCTGGCCGCGGCGCACTTGCCAGGCGTCACCCGGACCGCTGTCGCGATCTCTCAGGAGGACCTCCCGAGCCCGGACGCGGGGCCGGGGGCCTGGATCGAGCGGCTGGGGATCCCCCAGGACCCCAAACCACACTTCGTGATCCTGAGTGACCCGACCAGCTCAGATCCCACGAGCCTCCTCGAGGGGTTGGACTTCGCCTACCCCGAGAGCGCCAAGATTGGCGGGTTGGCCTCGGACGGGAGCAGCAACGCCCTCTTTCTCGACGATCGGGTCCTCTCGGGGGGCACGGTCGTGCTCGGGCTCTCGGGCAACCTCGAGGTCGAGCCGATCGTGGCCCAAGGCTGCCGCCCAATCGGGGCTGGCTATCGGATCACGGGCTGTAAGCACAACTTCCTCCTCGAGCTCGACGGTCGTCGGCCGACTCAGGTTCTGGAGGACATTTACGAAGAGCTCGCCCAGACCGATCAGGAGGAGTTCCTCCACCGCTCGCTCCACCTGGGCGTCGCGACGACGGGGCTCCTGGAGGAGGGGCAGGAGCCGGAATACCTGATCCGAAACGTGCTCGGGGCCGATCCCCGCCGGGGCGCGCTCGCGATCGGGGCCAACCTTCGCCAGGGGCAGCAGGTTCGCTTTCACCTCCGCGACGCCGAGGCGGCTCGCGCCGACCTGACCGATTTGCTTGGGCGCTACACCTCTAGGTCGCGTCCCGTCGCGCCGGCCGGCGCGCTCCTCTTCGCTTGCGCGGGACGAGGGCGTCACCTGTTCGGCGAGCCCAACTGTGACGCGGTCGCGTTCGCGGACGCGATCGACGTTCCGCTGGCGGGCTTCTTCTGCGCGGGCGAGATCGGGCCCGTCGGGGGAAGCACCTCGTTGCTCGGCTACACGAGCAGCTTCGGCGTCTTTCGGAGCGCGTCTGAGGACGTCGGCTGAGCAGGTCCCTGGTCAGTCGGCGCGGGGCGTGATTCCATAGGCCCGTGCGCTTCGCCCTTCTGCTGCTGTTCTGTGTGCTCGCGCCCGGCTGTTACGCCTGGCAAGCGACCACTGGTCAGCTTGGGATCCTCTGGAATCGGGAGCCGATTCAGGAGCGCCTCGACGACCCGATCTTGCTCCACCCGACTCGAGACGCGGAGCTGCGGCGAAAGCTGGCCCTCGTGCTCGACGTCCGCGAGTTCACAATGAGCGCCGCGATCGGGCTCGACGAGAGCCCGAGCTACACGAGCTTCTACGACTCGGGCGAAGAGCCGATCGGCTGGAACGTGAGCGCCGCGAGGCCAGACGGGCTCTATCCCAGGACCTGGAGCTTCCCCTTCGTGGGGACCGTGCCCTACGTGGGGTTCTTCGAGAAGGAGCTCGCGATCGAGCTCCTCAAAGAGCTCCGGGCCGCTGGCGACGACGTGCTCCTGCTCCCGATTCCGGCCTACAGCACGCTCGGCTGGTTCGACGATCCTGTGTTCACCGCAATGCTCCTCAGCGACGACGAGGCCCGAATCGCTGAGGTCGTGATTCACGAGCTCGCCCACGCGACGGTTTGGATCGAGGACGAGGTCGAGCTCAACGAGAATCTGGCCAGCTTTGTTGGGGAGGAGGGAGCGCGGCTCTACTTCCTCTCGAAGGGGGGGCCCGACGATCCGCGCCTCGCGACCGCGGCCCAAAGCGCCAAGGACAGCGCGATCTTCAATCTGGCCATGCTCGGGCTGGCGAAGGAGCTCGGGCGGATCTTCGAGGCTAGCGGCCCCCAGGAGTTGAAGCTGGCCCTCAAGAGCGCAGCGATCGCTCGTTTCCGCGACCACTACTCGAGCGTCGTCCGCGCGAAGCTGAGCGACGATCGCTACGACTGGGTGCTCGAGATCGAGCTCAACAACGCGATCTTGCTCCAGTTCCAGCGCTACCACGGCGAGCAGGTCCTGTTTCAGGCCCTCCACGATCGGTGCGGCCGCTCGCTCCCAGCCACGATTCGGGCCCTCCAGCAGATATCCCAGGCTGACGATCCTCGCGCTGCGCTTCGGGCCCGCGCGACGTCCTCTCGCGCTCCCCGGCCCGCGGCAGACCTCGACTCGGAATAGATTGCGAGACGCCCCCTCTGAGGAGGGGTGAGCTATAGTCGCGGCATGGCTGAGGAAACCGTTCGCGAACAGGACCTGGTCAAGGTCTACCTCAACCAAATGAGCACGATCCCTCCGATCTCTGTTGAGGAGGAGAAGGTCTTGGCGCGAGAGCTCGAAGACGCGCGTGCTTGGTACCGAGCGCGGATCGTGGCCAACGGGTTCACCCTGACCGAGGCGCTTCGGCTCCTCGACAAGATCGTGAGCGGACAGCTCCCCGTTGATCGCGTGCTCCTGATCGAGGCCAACGACGGAACCAAGAAGGATCGGATCCGCAAGGACCTCAAGGGGATTCTCAAGACCGTCCGGCGCGACGTCTGTGAACACCAGCGGATCTTCAAGGCCTACCTCGACGAGCCCTCGCCCGAGGGGCGGGCGCTCCTGCGGCGCGCGCTCGCCAAGAAGCTCGACGAGGCGTCGGGGATCTTGCTCCCGTTCCGCGTGCAAATGTCTCGCTTGATCCCGAGCGTCGGGCGGCTGCGCATCTTCTCGAGCCGGATTAACGTCCACCAGCGACGCCTGGCCGAGATCAGCAAGCGCCGCTCGGCTAACGATCAAGCCGAGAGCGACGCCCTCCGTCGCGAACTGCGCGAGCTTCAGCTCCGCGTTCACTGCACGCCGGCCGAGCTGGAGTTCTACATTCTCCAGGCCGACCGCGGCCAAGCTCGCTACGAGGAGGCCAAGAAGGCCCTCTCACGCAAGAACCTCCGGCTCGTGGTGAGCATTGCGAAGAAGTTCCGCAACAAGGGACTCCCCTTCTTGGACTTGATCCAAGAGGGAAACACTGGCCTCATGAAGGCGCTCGATCGCTATCAAGCCAGCCGCGGAAACAAGTTCTCGACCTACGCGACTTGGTGGATCAAGCAGACGATCACGCGCTCGATCGCGTATCAGTCGCGGACCGTGCGGATTCCGATCCACGCGATCAACAACCTCAACCGCCTGATCGAGCTCCGCGAGGACTTCCAGAAGGCGAACGGCCGCCCGCCCTCTCTCTCTGAGATTGCCCGCCTGAGCTCAACCCCCGTCAAAGAAGTCACGCGACTCCTCGAGCTTCACCGCAGCTCGCTCTCTCTCGACCAGCCCTACGGCTCGGGCGAAGAGGGCTTCTTTGGCGAGTTGATCGAGGACAAGAACTGCGAGACGCCGATTGACGCGAGCCAGCAGATGCTCCTCAAGGAGAGCATTCAGGGGCTGCTCAAGACCCTCAGCTACCGCGAGCGCGAAGTCCTCAAGCTCCGCTACGGCCTCGGTGACGGCTACACCTACACCCTGGAAGAAGTCGGCGCGATCTTCAAAGTCTCCCGCGAGCGGATCCGCCAGATCGAAGTCGGCGCGCTCCAGAAGCTTCAGCTCCCCGCGCGGCGCAAGAAGCTCAAGGGCTTTTGGGAAGAAGTCGGCACGAGCTGATTGCGTTCTCCCGTAGGGTTCCAGAAGTCAGCCGGGCTGGATCCTGCGATTCTGGGGCACGTGTTGGGAGCATGGAGAAGACGGGAGAGAGGGATTCGAGCCACGGGGTGGACCCACACGAACTAAACCCACACGAAGCGTCGGCCTCGGACAGTGCCGAGTGCTGGGACGCCGAAAGAGGGCTTGGTCTGCTAGGCAGCCTCCCGGAGGTAGTGGCGCAGGAGCCCGCCGAGGCGGGGCCGACAGAGAATTCTGCCCTCCTGCCGGCCGATCTCCGGTCCGGGATCGATCAGGGCGCTGGCCAGGCCCTGGTGATTTCGCTCCCCGTGATAGTGAGCCATGTATTCGCGGATCGCATGGCGCAGGCGGCCCTCGCCGAGGATCACGAGCCGATTCAAGCACTCCTCCTTGATCGAGCGCACAAAGCGCTCGGCATATGCGTTCAGGTTGGGCGATCGCCGAGGGAGGGTGACCACCTTCACGCCGCCCTGCCCGAGGAGGTCCTTGAAGGCCGTGGTGAAGAGCGGATCCCGGTCGAGGATCAGGTGGGTCTTTCCCCGCAAGAAGCCGTCGAAATCGTTGAGCAGATTCCGAGCGATCTGAAGCAAGCAGTGGCCGTCGGGGTCCCGCTGGATCCCTGCAATGTGGACCCTTCGGGTCCGCAGCTCCATGACGAAGAAGACCGAGTAGCGGACGAGGCCCCGCCAGGTCAGGACCTCGACGTGGAAGAAGTCGCCTGCGGCGACGCCGTCCCAATGGGTCGCGAGAAAGTCCTTCCACGACCGGGTCTTGTTCCGCTCGGGAGCCGGGACGACGCCCTTGTCGTCGAGCACGCGCTTGACGGTGCTTCGGCTGGTCGAGAAGCCCAGGTTGTGCAGGACGTCGCGCAGCCGGGTGTAGCCGAAGCCTGGGTTCTCTCGGACGAGGCGGAGCAGAAGCGGTGCGAGGTTCTGACGCTTGCGGGGCCGACCGAGCGATTTGGCCGTGTATCTGGCGGCGACGAGGTTGCGATACCAACGGAGGATCGTGTCGGGAGTCACCAGCGACGCGTGCGTCGCGAGCAGGGCGCGACCCAGTGCCTTCCCAGCCTCCGCGAGCCGCTGGCGCTGACGTTGCGTGTAGCGCGGCTTACGGTCTCCGAGCTGCTCGCGAAGGGTCTCGTTCTCAGCCTGGAGCTACGCGATCACGGCTTGCTGCTCGCGAGAGACCCAGCCGACAGCCAGAAGGACGAAGTATTGGACGGCGTGGAGCATGCCACCGGAGTAGCAGTCTCGGGCTTCTCGTGCCTAACCAAGAGGATTGAGGCCGCTTCGCTGTGGGTGTCGAGGGGCGGCGTAACTGACCGCGCTCGCGGCGGCCAAGCTGACCGCACTCGATTCGTGGGAAGTTCGTTCGAATTGACGCCGTTGTGTTCGGGTCAAGGACAGGCTTCGATTCGACCCGCCGGACCAGGCGCTTGGCTTGTCCTCACGACCCCGGGGCAGTCGGGCCGGGGAGCTTGGGTGGCGAAACGAAAGTTCTCCTCGGATCGATAGCCCTGGGTCGGGGAGCCTCCCGGGGCAGTCGGGCGGTCTGGGTCGGGGAGCCTCCCGGGGGCAGCTTCTATAGTCGAGAGCGACGCCTTGCGTCGGTGTCTGGAGAACTAGCCTAGCTAGGGGTCGAGGGGCTGCCCATACGAAGACTGGGCCCAGGAGTCGCAACGGAGGCCCGGGTCGTAAGTGCACGTCGATCACAGCGACGCGGCGAGGCGTGACGAGGGGGCTACCCCTTGAACACGTCCTCGATTGTGCCCGCGGAGAGTGCCCGCTGCGCCCAGTTCTCCAGGTCGACCTCGGTAGCACCCTGGACCCGCGCCTCGACTTCCGGAGTCACCCCGCCAAGGCGAGCCAAGATGCTCAACAAGAGACGCTGCCCTCCCTCCAGTCGGCCTTGCTCAAGGCCCTGCTCTCGGCCTCGCTCCATCAACTGCTCACCTGCGGTCACAGCTACCTCCTCTGCCTTCGGGCCACCGACACGCCTCAGCTCCTCGCGCAGCTCGTCCGACGTGCCAAGGTTCTGTAACAGACTATAGCCAACGAGCTGCAGCAACGGCCCGTATTGCTCAGGGAGATTGTTCGCCAGCTCACCGATCAGGTCGGCGCAATCCCGCCACACGCCCACCCCACGGTCGGGATCGTAGGCGTGGCGGAAGAAGATCCAGGTCACCGCCGCGAAGGTCGGAGCCTGCCGCGCGCGC
>JAESQQ010000109.1 GCA_016765095.1 Planctomycetota bacterium
CGCGGGAGGGGGGAAACCCCTCCCCTACGAAAGCAATGGGGTGTACCGCAACTTGTGATGGGCAGCACTAGTTCTGTTCCCTCTCAAGGGCCCTCTCCGGGGTGGGAAGCCTGCGCAGGCCCCCCCGTCGGCGATCATACGCCGTGGAGACTTAGACGCCTTGAAGGCGATTCCCTCCACGATCCCCAGCAGGAAGAGAAAGGGGACGACCGCGACTGAGTAAACCCAACGTCAGGCTCGGTTCTGTTGCTGGCGGGCATCCAGCTCGTGTACATATAGACTTACGGCGCCGAGTCGTGTTCGAGGGGGATCGCCGCTGGGGTGTCCGGATCCTGGGAGGGGCGCCTCTTCTCGGGTGGGAGAACTGCTATGTCTCGTCTCGCACTGCTCTTGATCCTCCTTCTGCCAGGAGTCGCCATGGCTGAGGTCGACGCCACGCTCGACCCGGGCAACGGTCGCTACACCGTGATCGTTCGCCACCAGCCCGTGATCGCATGCAAGAGCGTGCACATTGCGGGGAGCTTCAACGGGTGGAGCAAGACCAAGACGCCGCTCCGCGATCCCGACGGTGACGGAACCTATGAGGCCAAGCTCCAGTTGGCTCGTGGGCTCCACCACTACAAGTTCGTGATCAACGGCTCCGTTTGGCAGCACGACGGGGACAACCCCCGGACGGAGAGCGACGGGCACTCGGGCTTCAACTCGGTCCTCGACCTGGGCGGCGGCGCGGCCGACGAGCCAGGTCAACTCGGTGACGGCGAAATCGACGCCGAGCACTTGATCCACGACCCGAGCGACCTCGCCCACGCGAGCGCCGTGGACGGACGCCGGCGCCTCGTGCTGCGGGTGCACACCCTTCGGCGAGACGTGCAGAGCGTCCGAGTTCGCGCCACGCCGACCCCCCGCGAAGGCAAGAGCTGCGCTGCTCGCCAAATCGCGGTCGTGAAGGGCAGAGCGGTGTGGGAGGTCCGGCTCAGCTGGAGCAGGGCCCCGAGCAAGGTCCGCTACAGCTTCGAGCTCATAGACGGCGAGGCGAGCCTCAAGTTCCCCGTCAAGAAGCGAGCCCGGTTCACGGTCTCGACCAAGACCGCCGCGCGGCTCGTGACGCCCGACTGGGTCCGAGACGCGGTCTTCTACCAGGTGTTCCCGGACCGGTTTCGCAACGGCAACCCGAACAACCAGCCGAAGCTCAAGAAACGTCCTGCGGGGACGCCATGGCACGTCGACGATCGATTCCTCGAGGAGTGGGACGCCAAGCCGAGCCACTTCAACTTCATGGGGGGCGACTTAGCCGGGATCACCGAGCAGGCGGACTACATTCGTTCGCTTGGCGTCAACACGCTCTACTTGAATCCGATCTTCAAGGCCGCGAGCAACCACCGCTACGACGCTGCGGACTTCGAGACGATCGACCCCGCTCTGGGCACGCTCGACGAGTTCCACGAGCTCCGCGACGCGCTCAAGGCTCGCGGCGTGCGCATGATCCTCGACTGCGTGTTCAACCACACAGGCGATAGCCACTACGCCTTCCAAGACGCTATGGAGAAGGGTCGCAAGTCGAAGTTCTGGGACTGGTATTTCTTCGAGGGGTTCCCCGTCGTTCAGAATCCCAAACCCAACTACAAGGCTTGGTGGGGCTTTGGCTCCCTGCCCCAGCTCAACACCAAGAACCCCAAGGTCGTCGATCACCTGCTCAAGGTCAGCAAGCGCTGGCTGAGCGAGGGGTCGCAAGGCTGGCGCCTCGACGTCCCCAACGAGCTCGACGCGGTCAACCCAGACTTCTGGGCCGAGTTTCGCCGTGTCGTCAAGAAGCATGACCCAGACGCCTATGTCGTGGGCGAGATCTGGACCGACGCGCGAGCTTGGCTCCAGGGGGACAAGTTCGACGCGGTGATGAACTACCCGGTCCGAAGCGCGGCGCTCGAGTTCTGTGCCAAGGGCGGGATCGACGCCCAGGCCTTCCAGAGCAAACTCAGCGAGCAGCTCGCGACTTACCCCGAGGCCGCGCTCCGCGTTCAGTTCAACCTCCTCGGGAGTCACGACACGGCCCGCCTCCTGACCGTGGCCCGAAACGACGCCCGGCGCGCTCGGCTGGCCATGACCTTCCTCTTCGCCTGGCCCGGGGCGCCGGTGATTTACTACGGCGACGAGATCGGCCTCGACGGTGGCAAGGACCCCGCCTGCCGCAAGACCTTCCCTTGGGACCCCAAGAAGCAGGACGCCACGACCCTGGCTCACGTCCGCGCGCTCGGGAAGCTCCGCGCCCAAGAGCGCACGCTGCGTCGCGGCACGACGCGATTCCTACTCTCCGAGGGCAAGGCCTCGGTCTTTGTGCGCGAGGCCGAGCATGGCGAGCCGGGGCGGCCCGTGCTCTGCGTCCTAAACGCAGCGGATTCGCCTACGACCCTCCGTATTCCGCTGAGCGGGCTGCGTGGCGTGCCCCACCGCCTGCTCGGCGAGGGCCGAGTCTCGATTGAGGGCAGCGACCTTCTGGTTGAGCTTGCCGCCTACGAGGGCACCTTCGTCGGCCTCGGTGGGCCCGCTGGGACCAAGTAGTCCGGCCAAAGACGTTCGCTGGCGCTTAGCGGGAGTGCGTTATATTCCCAGCGTGCCCATCCGAGCCTCCCTCCTCCTGTTTGCGCTCTGCCTCGTGTCCTTGGCCTCAGGCCAAGACCGTCCGGTCGGACCCGTGCGCCCACCGGCGAACGGCGCTTCTGACGACTCGAAGCGCAAGGGGATCTACCTCCGGTATGCCTTCGAGCGGCTCGACGGCTACATAGCGGAGTATCGAATCCAGACGATCCTCCGCCAGAGCAAGCGGATCGTCCTCAGCGGGGGAGACAAGGACGCCCGCAGGAGCGGGCAGGGGAGCGCGGTCTCGACGACGCGCCAGACCTACACCTGCCGCTTCACGCGTGGGAAGCGCGGGAAGTCGAAGGTCCATATCACGCCGACTCGTCTCGAGGCGACGATTGAGGAGAACGGGCAGCGGACGCGGTCCTACGACAGCAAGAAGAACGCCCACCCTCCCAAGGGGCTCGAGGCTCTCACGCTCCGGCTCAACAAGACGGCGGTCCTCGAGGTCAATCGGCTCGGCTTCGTCAAGAGGATCCGCGGAGTCAAGGCGGGCATGCGCAAGGCCTACCGGAAGAACTTCCACCGCTTTCCGAGTCGCGAGCTGACCATAGGCAAGGGTTGGGAGAGCAAGACCAAGCAGCCAATGCCTCCCTTTGGGAATCTGCATTACTTCACGACCTTCCGGCTCAAGGAGATCGGCCGAACGGACGAGGGGCTGGAGCGCTACACGATCAAGGCCAAGCTGCTCGTGACTTACGAGGGGATCAGCCCGACCGAGTCGAGCAAGCTCGAAATCACCGAGCAGAGCGGGGGAGGGCACTTGATCGTCGACGAGCGCGGTCTGCTGCTCGAAGAGAAGCTCAAGAGCAGGGTTGTTTACCTGATCAAGGCCCTGGCAGGCCGTGAGCGGCACGTCGTCCAGACCGAGACCGTTCGCTGGCTCACGAGCCTTCGCAAGGTTGGCGAGGAGGACGAGTAGGGTGGCCAAGCGCCGGCGTGACAACCAGAAGGTCACTCAAGGCTCGGGGTGGTCACTGGCGCGTGGCAAGCAGGCCCCTCCCTCGGCGCTCCGCCAGAGTCAGCCGATCGAGAACCAGAGGATCGTGGTTCGGACCGAGGGTCGTCCGGGGGGCAAGACGGTCACGATCGCGCAGGGCTTTCGGCTGACCGATCCCGACCTCAAGGCGCTGGCCAAGACTCTCAAGAAGACCCTCAGCGTTGGAGGGAAGAGCGCGGACGGCAAGATCGAGCTCCAAGGCCGCCTCGTTGAGCGGGCGGTCGCCCTCCTCGAGGCCGCGGGCTACCAGGCCCAAGCGCGCTAGCGAGGGCGACCTCCTGGTTCGTTGCGTCGCGACGCACGGCCTCCGACCTCAGGCCTCAGGCGGCCGGCAGAAGGGTGGACAGCCACGACTCGCGCGCGACCCACGCCGTCCCGCTCCGCCGAAACGAGGGGGTCTATCCAAGCTAGGCGCCGGGCGAAGAGCGGTGCCTGACGGATATCTCGAACCCTCAATGGCCTGCTTGAGCCCCCTCAAGCGTATAGCGGTAGCGCCCCCGAGCGGAGTAGCACGAGAACTCCAGGGTCACCTCGAGGGTGCGTCCATTCCCGTAGTGGAGGGTCACTGGCCACTTTGAGTGAAGCCGTGACCCCGACCCGTGGCACCCTCGACCCGCTCGATCCCGAGGGTAATCTTCGTGACCCCCTCCTTAGCGAGAGCTTGGAGGGCCCGGAGGCCCTTCTTGGCGATCACGAGGCGCTTCCCGTTCCTGTAGCTCCTCTCGGCGACTTCGAATCCGTCCGACTCGGGGTCGGACTCAACGATCTGGGGAGGCTTGGCCAGGACGCCGACCAAGCCAACCGCAAAGTCTCGATCCCCTTGCCTGCGGCGCGCGCCGCTCCACTCGTCGGCGAAGAACCCAAGCACGATCAAGAGCAGCACCAGGAGAACGAAGGGAATCGAGCGGCGAGAGGCGGGAGATCGCCTTGGGGGAGACTCCCTGGCTGAGGTCAAGGACGGTCTGGGTGGATCGGAGGACTGCTCCGGGGCCTGGCTCATGGAGCCCAGGATACACACTCGCTCCAGGCCTCACCGAGGCTAGATCCGTCGCGCCGATCCAGTCGATGGGAAGATCTCGCCGACGTTCAGTCGACAGTGACCCTCTGATTCTCCCTGTGACGGTTCAGATCAGGAGAGAAGCTGTTGCCAACGCGGCGACCACTAGGACCATGACCAGCGTCGGCGCCACCGACGCCTTCATTTCGGGAGTCTCCTGGCAGATTTGTTGGTGCTCCGCCGTGAACAGGTCCCTCCCGTCGCTGGAGTAGAGGACCCAGAGGCCGTAACCGCCGATCAGGGTCCCGATCGGAAACAGGATCAGAAACAGGATTAGGAACGCCCCAGCGACGCGCCGGGCCCAGGCGCGCAGCCCAACTAAGCCGCTGCCCAAGAAGAGGAAGCCGATCACGAGCCCGTAAAGGAACCAAGTTCCGCTGCCTACACCCCCGCTGATCATGAGCAACCAGAGCGAGAGCGCTAGGAACAACGCTCCGACCGCCTTGGCGCGAGCCTCGTGCCCAAGCAGCAACGCCCGAGCGACACGAGGCCCCTCGACTTTGGGCGGAGCCCGCTCCAGCTCAGCCGCAGGTGGCGCATAGGGATCTTCCGCCCCCTTGCTCATACAGCGACCTCAAAGCGGTCGAGCCAACGGAGCAAGACGAAGAGAGCCCAGAGCTCCTTGCGCCGATCGGCCTGGCCACTGACGTGCCCCCTCCAAAGGCGCTGGACAGCGTGACCGTCAAGGAGCCCCTGGCGCTCGAGAGCGGCGGCCTCGAACCGAGCCTCTGCTTCAGCTCGGAGCGGACCCCTCAACCACTCGCCGCAGGGAACGCTGAAGCCCTGCTTAGGGCGTTTCAGAATCTCTGGCGGGAGCCGCCCCCGAAGCGCGCGCTTCAGCAGCCACTTGCGTGTCAGCCCGCGCAGCTTGTAGCGATAGGGCAAGGAGGTCAGGAACTCGCTCAACTCGTGGTCAAGGAAAGGAGCCCGCACCTCAAGCCCGACCGCCATGCTCGCCCGATCCACCTTCGTCAGGACGCAGGTCGGGAGGTAGATCCCCGCCCACAACTCAAGCGCTCCCTGCTCACCCGCAGGCGGGCGGAGCGCGTCGAGCTCGCGCGTCAGGGCGTCGGCCGAACCAGCACCGCGAACGAGACTCCCCGCCTCTTCAGGCAGGAAGGAGCCGAACCAGCGCAGGTTGCGCTGAAGGCGATCCGGCCCCAAGCCGCGCAGGAATCGACGCGCCCGGAACTCGAGGCTCTGCTTGTGACTCGAGGCCGGCAACCGGGCCACTCCCCGCGCGACCAAGGACTGAAGGACCCGCGGCGCATGCATGTAGAGACTCGCGGCCCGCTCAGCGAGGACGGTGTCATACCCGGCGAGGAGCTCGTCTCCACCGTCGCCACCCAGAGCTACAGTCACCTCCTGACGAGCAAAGCGCGCGAGCGCGTAGGTCGGGATCAAGGACGCGTCGGCCAAGGGCTCGTCGAGGTGGTCCAAGACCTCGTCGAGGGTCTTTAGGAGCTGCGCTTCGTCGAGGACCTGGACGCGGTGCTGAGTCCCGAAGTGGCGCGCGACCCGCGCAGCAGCGTCGGACTCGTCGTAGCTCTTTTCGCTGAACCCGATCGCGAAGGTCCGAATTCGACGGGGGTCGGTGCGAGTCGCCATGGCAGCCACGATCGCGCTCGAGTCGAGACCTCCCGAGAGGAAGACTCCGAGCGGGACGTCGCTCATCAACCTCCGCTCGACCGAGGTCACAAACGCCTCCCAAAGGCGCCGCTCCGCCTCGTGAGGATCGATCTCCAGGACCGGGGAGTAGCGCCGCTCCCAGTAGCGCTCAAGCTGAGGCTCGCGAGCGGGCCCCCACGTCAAACGTGTGGCGGGAGGGAGCTGACGAACACCTTCGAGCGCGGTCTCGGGAGCGGGAAATCCGTCGAAGCAGAGATACTTCGCGATCGCTTGGCGCGAGACTCGAGGAGCCTCGAGTGCCGGCAGGAGCGCCCGCAGCTCCGAGGCGAACACGAGGCTCCCGTCGGGGCGAAGCGCGTAGTAGAGAGGCTTCTGCCCGGCGCGATCGCGCGCGAGGAGGAGCTCCTTGCGATTCGGATCCCAGATCGCGAGGGCGAACATTCCGTCGAGCCGATCGATCGAGTCACGCCCCCACGCTTGGTAAGCCCGCAGCACGACCTCGGTGTCACTCCCGCCACGAAAGCGGCTCCCCGCCGCCTCCAGCTCGGCCCGCAGCACCGCGTGTCGATAGACCTCGCCGTTGTAGCTCAGGACCGGGGCTCGCTCTCCCTCGAGAACCATAGGCTGGGCACCTAGGTCAGAGCGCTCGAGGATGGCGAGCCTCCGGTGACCAAACACCGCGTGGCCAACTCGAAGGAGGCCGCTCGCGTCGGGTCCCCGGTGCGCGAGGGCGGCGGTCATTTCCGCAACGAGCGCTTCGTCTTGCGCGGTCGCTGGCCCGGGGCGAACCAGGCCCGCGATCCCGCACACGGGCAGCTACTTCTTCAAGCGTTGGGTCTTCACCCAGCGCAGGTAGTCCTTGGGTAGGTTGTCGAGAGTGACTTCCTTGGGCACGACCGGGATCGCCTCACCCAGCGCCACGTCCTTGGCGAGGTCGATTTGGATCCTTCGCCCCAGGAATTCGACCATTGCCCAAGCTCGTCCCCAAGCCAGCTTCTCGCGCAGGAGCAGGCTCCGCTCGCCCTCGAGCAGCTCGAGCCAGTCGCTGGGCGGCGCCGTTCGGTTGTCCTTGAGCAGGCGGAGCGTTGACTGCTTGCGCTTCTTGCGAATCCGGGACGTGAACATTTCACGTAGCCCCAGCTCGAGCCAGGCTGGCGCTGGGCCCACGCGATGCGCGAGGTGCGCCGCGATCACCGTCGAGATCAGCTCGCGAGTCTCCTCCTCGGGGACCGAGGGAAAGAGGAGGACGCCGAGCTCGTTGGAGTAGAAGGCCTGGCTCCCAGCTTCCTGAGTCAAGCGACCGTAGTCGTTGGGGACGATCAGGACTCGAATCAAGGGGCCGTCGGGGATCGTGCGGATCTGCTTCTCGAGCGTGTCGCCGATCTTCTCGAGCATCCGCGCGAGCCGAGACACGTCGTCTTTGGAGCCGCGCGAGAGGACCACGTGGAACTCACCCTCCTTGCGAACCGTCGCCTGGCGATAGAGCCGGTCGAGGGTGATCAAGAGCAAGGCGTCTTGGGTCACGAGGGGGTCCCCCGCCGAGAGCGCTTGAGCTATTCGAACTCGCTCGCCCAGGAGCGTGCCGGTCGGCTTCTCCTTGAGGCTTGCCTTGGCAAGCGCGATCCGCGCTTGGGCCAAGCGGACCGGCGCCTGGTCCGGGCGAACTTCGATCACAGTCGCGACCTCGGCCTCCGCGGCCTCGATCCGCAAGCCACGCGCCAAGGCGAGAGCCCGCAGACTGCGCGCCTCGATCAAGCCCGGGTCTAGGCTCAGAGCCTCACTGGCCGCCCGCAGCGCGAGGGCCGTCTCGAAGCGGAGGAGCTCGACGTAGGCCAGGTAATACCAGGTCGGCGCGTAGGCCTTGCCTGCGCCGGTCGAGAGCGTCTTTAGCCGCTGACGAGCCTCGCCGACCTTGTTGGCCAGGATCTCCTGTTTGGCCTTCTCGATCGCAGCGACGACCTCGCCAGTCGTTGTCGCGACCGCTTGGGGATCCTCGCCCGTCAGAACAGGGAACGCGAAGTCCCCGCCCCCACCGCCGCTCAACGGGAGGGCGTCGATCTCACGCGCGACGCTCTCGAGATACTCAGCCTCGCCCTTCGAAATCCGAGCTGCGTCAAGGGGGGCCTCAAGGGTCACGCTCCGAATTCGGACCGCCTCCGAGGCCGCGATCACGAGGCCCAGTTCGTTGATCCGAGCGGTCGTGTTCTTGGTCGTGACTGGCAAGCCATCGAAGATCAAGGTCAGTTCGCGGCCGTCGAAGCTGAGCCGGACCTTGCGGCCGCCCGAGGGAGGGAGGGGCCCCTTCTGGAGGAGATTCCGCCCGAGCTCCAAGCGCCACTCGCCGCCTCCCCAGGTGACGGTGTAGGTCTTCGAGGTCCCCCCGCGAGCCACAACGCGGACTCCGAAGGTCAGGCCTGGGACCGCCTCTTCGAACTCGGCCTCCGCAGCGAAGGGGTGCTGGAACTCCGTCAGAGTCTTCCACGACTTAGCGTAAGACTCGGGGGTCTTGAGGCCACGAACCGCCTCTTTGACCCTCGACTTGGAAGGCGGACGCCGAGGAGTCTTGCAGGGGAGAGGTTTGGTCTCCAAACGACACGGCGTCCCTTCCAGGACGAGCGAGCCCCCCTCTGGGCGCAGCGTGCTGCCCGCGGCTGTCACGAAGTCGCCAGGGCGGAAGGTGGTCGGATAGGTGACTCGGTAGAGCGTCGCGATCGCGGCGACCTTCTTGTTGGAAATGATCTGGTCCTTGCCGCCGGCCGAGATCGTCGTTGTCTTCTCTCCTTTGAGCGCGAGGCCCTGGATCACCGTGCCGTTGGTGAGCGTCGTCCTGTCCTTCGCCTTCAAAATCACCGCAGACCAGGGCGCTTGGCGAATCAGACCGTCAGCGGAGAAGGCTGTCGTGCCAATCTTCTCGAGCGCAGCCTTGGCTGTCTTGACGTCTCGCGCGATCAGCGCCCGACGCGCGAGTTCGATTTGGTCCACGTCGATGGTGGGGTCGGTGGCCGCCTTCATGATCGCGAGGCTCAGGAGCGGCTCTTCGCTCCAGGTGAATGCGTGGGTCTTTCCGTCGCCCGTCTTGACCTCGAAGCCGTCGCCCGAGAGGGCCAAGACCCTGAGCGAAATCGACTTCCCTCGGAAGGGCACGCCGCGAAGTGAGCGCTCTTGGGCATGCTTGAGGCGCCGGCCCCAAGAGTCGGAGCTGACCCGCTGGCGGACCTCGTCGTGGTGCTTACGAGCAGCCATCTCGAGGACCTTTGTCCGCTCCGCCCGGCGCTTGGCGAGGGCCACGAGCGCATTGTCGAAAGGCGGCACGTTGCGGGGCACCGAAGTCGGGACCATCAGGCGCGCCAATTCCTCTTCAGCCTTCCCGTCGCCGGTCGCCATCTTGGCGAGGTGTGTGCGAGCCCGCGTGGCGAGGTCGTTGAGGCGCTTCACGCGCTCGATCCGACCGTCACGATCTCGCTCGACCTGGTCCTTGTCTTCGCCGGCTTGAGGCCGAACCTGCTCCCAAAGCTCAAGCAGCTTCTCGAACTCACCTCGCTTGTAGAGGTCGAGGTCCTGACCGCGGACTTCCGAGATCGTGAGCCCGTCCTTAGTCCCCGCCGTCGGACCCGTCTTCTCGGTTGTCTTGCTCTTGGTCTTGCGAGTCTTGGTCTTGGTGATCTCGACCTTGGGCTTGTCCGGACGCCCGAGGAGGACCACGATCACGACCACGATCACGCCGAGCAGCCCGACCAGACCCGCGAGCACGGCGCCCGTGCTGCCCTTCCGCTCGCGGTCCGAGCGGCGCTGGAGTCGGTCCTGAACCGAGACGGTCTCGAGGACCATCTCAGAGCTCGCCATCAACGCTTCGCGCTGGTCCTGAGGGAGCAGAACCACGTCGGAGGGCTCGAGGGCGTCTGCGAGCATGTTGTAGTCGCAGCGCGGGCACTCGATAGCGAACGCGCCCATTTCCTTACGGGGGAAGCGCCCGAGGCAGCCCTTGCAGATCAGGACCCGCTCGCGCAGGTGGTGATAGAGCATCTCGACCATCTTCGGGTCGAACCCCGCGCGGGGTAGCAGGTCCTCGAGCCGCCTCAGCTTGCCTTCGACGACTTTCTTGTCTTGGACCGCCCGGACCGTCTGCAAGAGCTTGGGGCTCAGGACTCCGGCCTCGATCCCGAGCTGGCCGACGAGGAGGTCCTCGAAGCGCTCGAAGGTGAACGCCTGGGGATTGGGCAGCCCCTGAACCGACTCCAACCGGAGCACGGCTCTCAGCGCCTCAGCTCGCTGAGGAAACAAGTCCGCAACGAAGCGGGAAAAGGGCGATTCGTCGCCACACGAGACCCAGGCCTCGTACGACTTCGTCGCCTCGTTTGCGGCGAGCACCTTGTCTCGGATCAACGCCGAGAGCAGGGCGCGTGCCCGCTCGATCTCTTGGGCCATAGCCGCCCAGTCTGGCCTCTCACAGGGTCAAGCGCCACCTATCCGATCGTGAGATCCTTCCGATTCTCCAACTGCCTCGGGCGCTGGATCCGGGCTGGGTCTTCTCGATCTCCGTAGGGAGCTATGATTCCGCATGCTCGTCGAGTGCGTTCCCAACTTTAGCGAGGGTCGTGATCTGGCCCGAATCGCGCTCCTCAAGCGCGCTGCGAGCGGTGTGGTGGGCGCCAACCTCCTCGACGTGCACCAGGATCCCGATCACAACCGCGCGGTCCTCACGCTGGCCGGTGAAGCGGAGGCGGTCCTGGAGGCGGCTTTCCAGACCGTCGCGACCGCGGTCTCTTGCCTCGACCTCCGCACCCACCAAGGCGTTCATCCCCGAATCGGGGCCGCCGACGTCGTGCCCTTCGTCCCGCTTGAGGGCGCGACCCTAGCGGACTGCGCCGAGCTCGCCCGCCGCCTAGGCGAGCGACTCGCGAGCGAACTCGAACTCCCGATATACCTCTACGGAGCAGCCGCGACCTCGCCCGAGCGAGCCCTGCTCCCGTGGCTCCGCAAGCCGGGATTCGAGGGGCTCGCTGCGGCGCTTCAATCCACAGAGCGCGCCCCTGACTTTGGACCCGCGCTCCCTCATCCCAGCGCTGGGGCGACCGCAGTCGGCGCTCGCGAGTTTTTGCTCGCGTTCAACGTCGACCTAGCGTCGGAGGACCTCGCCCTCGCTCGGCAAATCGCGCGGGCGATTCGAACCTCCTCGGGCGGACTCCCCGGCGTCCAGGCCAAGGGCCTCGCGCTCCCGAGTCAGGGCTGCGTTCAAGTCAGCATGAACCTCAACGACCTCCGCCAGACCGGACCGGGAGCGGTCTATCAGGAGATTCACCGGCTCGCGAAGGAGGCAGGAGTCGAGATCGCCAGCTCGGAGTTGGTCGGGCTCATGCCCGAAATCGCCGTCCACGAAGTCATGCGCTCCCTGCTCAAGCTCCGCCAGCCCCTCCCCGAGCGAGTTCTCGAGCACCGCCTCCGCGAAGTTCGCGACCCTGGCGGTCCCCTCGCGCCCTACCTCATGGCCCTCGCGAGCGACGCCCCCGACGCCCCAGGGGGTGGAAGCGCGGTCGCGCTGGCCCTAGCCTTGGGCGAGGCCTGCCTACGCAAGGCCCTCGCGCTGAGCACTGACGAGCGCGGCTCGCTTGCTCCTGCTGACTTGACGCGCCTCGAAGCTCAGCTGACTGGGTCCAGCGAGCTGATCGACGCTGCCAGAGCCGACCACCGCGCCTTCGCCGAGCTGATGGCACACTGGAAGAGTCCAAAGGGGACGCCGGGCCGCAAGCAAGCCCTCGCCGCGGCCCGGAGCGAAGCGATCCGCGTCCCAACCGAACTCCTCGAGCGCGCGCTCCGCCTCGCCGAGGCCGCCGCCGAGGTGGCGGCCCGGGGGAACCCGAACCTCATAAACGACGCCGCCGCAGCAGCTGAGTTGGCCTCAGCGGCCGCACGCGTCGCGCGCCTCAACGCCCGGTCCAATCAGCGCCGTCGGGAGCGAGAGCCCCTCCAAGAGCCGCTCGCTCGAATCGAGGCCGCCTTGGCCAAGGTCCGCCAGGACGCAGAGCGGCTTCAGCCATAAAGCCGTTGCTGGCGCGTCAGCGACCCGGTAAGACGTGCCCATGGACTACGCGATCGAGACCCAAGGGCTGACCAAGGTCTACCGGAACGGGACCCGCGCCCTCGGAGGCGTCGACCTCCAGGTCCCACGTGGGGTGTGTTTCGGACTGCTCGGTCCAAACGGCGCCGGCAAGTCCACCCTGATCAAGGCGCTGCTCGGGATCATTCGCGTGAGTGCTGGGACCGCCACGATCAACGGCATCGACTTCAAGTCCCCCCAGGCCCGCGAAGGCGTCGGCTACTTGCCTGAAGGCCACGCCTTCCCGCCCTACCTCACGGGGCGGGGCGTGTGCCGCTACTACGGCCAGCTGAGCGGACTCCGCGGGCCCGCGCTCGAGCGGGAGATCGCTGAGAAGCTCGAGTGGGTCGGGATGGCAGACCGCGCCGACGAGAAAGTGACCAAGTTCAGCAAGGGCATGAAGCAGCGCGTCGGCTTGGCGCAGGCCCTGCTCGGGAGCCCCCGGGTGGTGTTCCTCGACGAGCCAACCGACGGGCTCGACCCGATCGGGCGAGCACAAGTCCGTGACGTGATCCGCAACATTACGAGCGCCGGGACGACGGTCTTCTTCAACTCCCACCTCCTCTCGGAGGTCGAGCAGGTCTGCTCTGAGCTCGCGATCCTCAACGAGGGTGAAGTCCTCCACCGTGGGAAGACCGGCCAGCTCGTCGAGGAAATGGGCAGCGAAGAGACCGGGGTCTTGGTCGAGTTCACGACGGGATCCGTGCCCGACGAGCTCTGGACCACACTCGCCGAGCGAGACGCGACTCGCCTCAGCGACGGATTCAGCCTGGCCCTCAATGACCGAGAGGAGATCCCCGACCTAGTGGATGAACTCCGGGCGGCCTCCGTGCCGATCTACGCGATTCGGCCGCAAGAGAAGACTCTTGAAGACGCCTTCATTCAGCTCCTGCGCTCCGCCGAGCCCACGCCAGACGCGCCAGAGGTGCCCGCATGAGCGCCTTCCTCGCGATCGTGGCGGACACCTGGCGCCAGTCGCGTCAGCAGATGGTCTTCATCCTGATGCTCTGCGTGATGAGCGTGATCGTGATCGGCGCGATCGCCTGGCCCGACCCCATGACGCCCCGGCTCACCCAGCGGACCCTGAGCATGCGGGCCTTCGATAGCGTTTCGATTCTGCCCGAGACCACAGCGCCCCGAGGCCTGGTTGCTGCCGACCTCGACGGTGACGGCGAGCCCGACCTCGCCCTCCTAGACTCGAGCGGACTCCGAGTCTGGAAGGGCGCAAAGGGCGAGTTCACCCCAGGGCCAACACACGCCGAGACCGGCGATGCCGTGGGCCTTGAGGCGATCCAAGTCGACGGCCAAGGGGGGGCGGAGCTCGTCCTGTTCGGACCCGAAGGCGTCACGATCCTGCGCTACACCGGCGAAGGCTTCGAGCTGATGGGCACTGGCTGCGCGGGGCCGGTCAGCGACTTGACGGCTGCGGACCTCGATCAGGACGGCGACCTCGACTTAATCTGCGCAGGCCCCGCCGCGCGCGTCTGGTTCAACGAGGGGGCCGGCGTCTGGAGCGGGGGACCGACCCTCGGCGAACTCCAACACGTGGCCACCGGCGACCTCGACGCGGACGGCGACTTGGACGTGGTCGGGTCCCGCGGAGTAGAGGTCCTCGGCTGGAAGACCGAGGGCAAGACCCTCGCGGCGCCCGAGATCCTGACCAAGACCCGTAGCGCGATCTTGGATCTGGCCACAGCCCGGCTGATGGGGCCCGGCCAACCCTGCGTCGTCCTGACGTCGAGGGTCAAGCGAATGGACTTCTTCGTCCACGGGACGACTCGTTGGGTCTCGGTCGCGGCTCGGCCAGCATCCACTCCTGAGGTCGAGCGAATCCTCGTGACCGACTACAACGGAGACGGAGTCGACGACCTCGGTCTGTTCACGCGAAGCGTTAGTCACCAAAGCGAGCTCTGGCCGACGGTCCTCAAGGGGGGTCTCAATCCGCAGTTTGGAGGACCGGTTCAACTCGGCGCGGAGGCCCGCGGACTGAGCGCGGTCTATCGCCTACCGGGAGAGAAATACCCCCGAATCGTGGGCCTCGAGGGGTTTGAGGGGATCGACATTCCCCTCTACGGGGTTGGCAACAACGCGCTCTTCGAAGCCGAGGACGCCAGCTGGCGCCAGACCTACTACGAGTCGCTGATGTTCCTCAAAGCGCGCGGCACCGACCACAAGGAGCTGAGCCAGAGGGAGGCCATGGACTTGGCAGTGATCGCCAGCGGAGAGCGAACCGCCCTCGAGCGCCACGCAGAGCTCCTCGCGATCAAGTCAGGGAAGCTCCTCTACACCTTCAGCATGATCTTCTTCATAGCGGCCTGCTCGGGGTATTTCCCCGGCCTCCTGCGCGAAGGCGGCGTCGACCTCGTCCTCGCCCGACCCATTAGCCGCCTCAAGATCTACCTCGGCAAGTTCTGCGGCGGGCTCGTGCTCTATGCCCTCGCCTCGACCGTAGCCAGCGGGGTCCTCGTGCTCGGGATCGGGATCCGGTTTGGGTCTTTCCCTGTGACTGTCTTGGCCATGATTCCCCTCCAGGTGTTCACGGCCGCGGTCATGTTCTCGATCCTCGCCGCGATCGGCGTCGTGTTCCGCTCGACGGCGCTCCCGCTGATGTTCGGGCTGTTCTTCTACCTCGCCGTCGACACCGGCCTCGGTCTCATGATCCAAGTCCAGACCGAGAGCAACGTGTTCGGGGACGGACTGCTCGGCAAGTCGGTCGAGTGGTCGGGCGTTCTCCTGCCGAACTTCGACCTCCTCAAATTCTCGGCCCAGGCAGCGGCTCTCAAGCTGAACCAGCTCGCGCTCCGCCCAATGCTCACGGCCGGAGCCTGGCTGATCGGCTTCCTCGCGATCGGCTACTGGCGCTTCCGCTCCTCAGACTACTAAACCGGAGGCAACGATTCTGAGAGGTCGCCCGCGAGGAGGGGTCTCACGATTCCCCTCCGCTAGGAAGGCGACCTCGCTCAGAATCGTGCTCCGCTTTACTAGGAAGAGTTAGCTGTCGACGAACGAGTCTTAGCTGCATGGAAGGGCTTACCCGAGTCCAACACGTCCTCTGAATAGGAAGAGTTAGCTGTCGACGAACGAGTCTTAGCTGCATCGCAGGGCTTACCCGAGTCCACCACGTCCTCTGAGGATCTAGTAAGCGGGAGTCCACGATCGGGAGCGGTCACTGTCGACCAGCTCTTCGGCCGGCGACACCCCCTCCGCGTGACCGCTCATGATCGTGAACTCCCGCTTAGAGGTCGCTCAGCTTGGCGACGATCTCACGCATGACCTCGGTCGTCCCGCCGCCAAGGGTCAGGAGCCGGACGTCACGCCAGGTTCGGCTGATCGGGTATTCGTCCATGTAGCCCCAGCCCCCGTGGAACTGGAGGCACCGGTCCGCGACTTTGAGGGCGAGCTCACAGCAGACGATCTTCGCCATGCTGACTTCGCGCGTGCAGGGAAGCTTGCGATCGAAGAGGTCGACAGCGAAGTAAGCCAAGCGGCGGGCCGCTTCCGTCTGCGCGAGGAAATCGGCGAACTCGTGCCGCCAGACTTGGAACTTGAGGATCGGCCGCCCAAAGGCCTCGCGCTCACGCCCGTATTTAAAGGCGTCTTCCATCATTCGCTCACACCCAGCAACCGCAGAGAGCGAGGCCACGAGGCGCTCGCCCTGGAAGTTCTGCATCAAGTAGTAGAAGCCCATGCCCTCCTCGCCTACGAGGTAGCGCTGAGGGACCCGCACCTCGTCAAAGGCCAGCTCGGCCGTATCCGAGGCCTTGTTGCCAAGCTTCTTCAGCTTCCGTCCTACGCTAAACCCCTTAGCGTCCGAAGGCACAACGATCACCGAGATCCCCTGGTGCCCGCCGGCGGGGTCGGTCTTGCAGATCAAAGTCACGAAGTCGCAACGCGTGCCGTTGGTGATAAAGGTCTTGCTCCCGTTGATCACCCAGTCGTCGCCGTCCTTGCGGGCGTGGGTTCGGATTCCAGCCACGTCAGAGCCTGCGTTCGGCTCGCTGACTCCAAGAGCGGCGATCTTCTCGCCACGAATCGCAGGGGCTAGGAACTCCTGCTTAATCGCCTCGCTCCCAAGATCCGCCAAGATCGGAGTCGCCATGTCGCTCTGGACCATCAAGGCCATGTTTGCGCCGGCGCAGCGGCTCCGAACCAACTCCTCCACGAAGCAGGCTGTGTACCAGTAGTCGAGACCCGAGCCGCCGTATTCCTCGGGATAGTTCAGCCCGAGCAGACCTTGCTCCCCCGCCTTAAGAAAGAGCTCGCGGGGAAAGATCTCCGCCTCCTCCCACTCGTCCGCGAAGGGCTCCATTTCGCTCTCCACGAACTGGCGCACCATGGCGCGAAACATATCGTGGGACTCAGTAAAGAAGGGCTCGCGCTCGCTCATCTTGGCCTCCAGGCGAGCCAGTCTGCCAGACCCCCACAAAACCAGTCTGCCAGACCACACGAAAAAACCAGACCACACGAAAAAACCAGACCACACGAAAAAAA
Organism: Planctomycetota bacterium; assembly: GCA_016765095.1. GTDB lineage: Bacteria > Planctomycetota > J058 > J058 > J058 > NORP233. Next base: position 16,906 of record JAESQQ010000109.1, read on the forward strand.
GAAGCCGATCCAGCTTGGATCGGCTCCTTCTTAGGTTTGCTCGTGACTCAGTGCTCGGACGGATCGGAACACGGAGGACACAAGGCTTGTTTGCTTTGTGCGCCGATCCTCTCCAGAACCTCGCAAATCGTCAAGCCTCGTAAAACTTGACGAAACGCGCGCTCTATCTAAACTGCTTCCCCTCGACGTTCACAATATTGTTCGGGCTTTTGTAGGGACGGGGTTTGCCGGTTTACCCCCGCCCGCCCTTGGTACATGCCGTGACGCTCGGGCGGGGGTACAGCTCCTGACGTTGACAAGCCAAATCCCAGAGGCCGTCTGTCTCTCCCGGACAGGCGGGCGGGGGTAAACCCCGCACCCTACAGATCGCGAGAGGGCCCCTCCGCAAGGCGCCCTATTGGACGGCTCACAACACGCCTTGGCAGGGGCGGGGTTTACCCCAATGCCAGGAGGAAGCTGCCGCAAGTCCAGGAGCAGAAAGGGCTTGGCTCACCTGAACACAGAATATCGACAGGGGAAAAGAGTCAGCGCGGCGCGAACACGAGCACGTACTGGTAGGGGAGCTCGTCGTTCCGCAGGGTGAGCGCATAGCCGGCCTTGGCCAACTCGGCGATCACCGCCTCGGCGGGGAGCTTGTGCGGGTCCTTGGGCCCTACAGGGAAGTCGCCGGGCCTGAAGTCCACGATCGCCAGGCGTCCGCCTGGTCGCAGGCTCTGCTTGAGCCGGGTGAAATAGTCCACCCGCGCCCCAATATGGTGGTAGGTGTCGCATACGAACACCAAGTCCACCGGCTCGGGGAGGCAGGGGTCGTCGGGCTGGCACACCAGCGCGATCAGGTTGGAGAGGCCCTCGCGGTGGGCGCGCAGGCTGAGGTAGTTGACCAGAGTGGGCTCAACGTCCACGCCGTAGACGACCCCGCGAGGGACGGCGGCCGCGAAGCGGACCGGAAAATAACCCGTGGCCGCCCCAACATCGGCCACGCGCGCATCGGGCTTCAGCCGGAGCAGCTCAAGCACGCGCTGGGGCCGCTGCCAGGCGTCACGGCCCGGATCCTCGAAGCGCCCGGCCCAGACCTCCGCGTCGTCGAAGCGGCGGTGGACCGTGGCCCCGTCGTCGTGGCCGCGTTCAGCCTGCTCCTCGCGCTCGGGTTGGCCCCCTGCGCAGCCCCAGAGGAGAAAGAGGGAGAGGGAGAGGATCCATACGGAATGGTTGCGCACGTCGTTCTCCTCCGGTGAAGGGTGGGGAAGAAGCATGCCATCGGGCGCGCGACTTACGAGCGCGGAGGCCAGCCCCTTTCCAGCTCAGATCGGACGCGCTCCACTCGCCCCCTCGAGATCCGTCCCGCGAGGCGTCGATCCCAGCGACTTGGAAAGGGCCGACCAAGTCTGGAGACGCCAAGCCCGCCTGTCTCGATCACGCCCGCTCCGAGGTCGCGGTAGGCTTTGGGGCACGTGACGAGCCTCAAGCTGATCGATCAAGTCGAAGGGCACTCCTACGAGTTAGCGCCCGGGGTCCGGCTGGTCGTAGGGCGAGCCGACAGCGACCCTGAGCCCCAGGTTCCCGTGGACGATCCCCGCGTGTCCCGCGTCCACTGCGAGCTCCTGGGCGTCCCCGACGGAATCCAAGTCTTCGACCACAGCACCTACGGGACCTACCTCAACGGGAAGAAAATCGAAGTCGAAGAGACGGCCCGCGCCGGTGACTTGATTCAGCTCGGAGCGCACTACGCATTCAAAGTCGAAGGCCCCGGCCGACCCGGGGGCCTCCCGGACCGATTCGGCGATCGCTACCATTACGTTCGGTTCCTAGCCCAGGGGGGAATGGGCGTGGTGTGCGAAGTCAAGGATGAGCAGACAGGGAAGTCCTGCGCGGTCAAGGTCCTGCGCGGGACCCACGTCGGCGAAGAACAAGTCGCCCGCTTTCGCCGTGAGATCAAGCTCGGCAAGAAGCTCTCGGATCACCCGGGGATCGTGCCCGTGATCGACGCGGGCGCGCTCTCAACGGGCGAACTGTACTGCGTCATGGAGTTGATCGAAGGGGAGGAGTTCTCGAAGGTGATCGTGGCGGGCCTCCCTGAGCGC
>JAESQQ010000110.1 GCA_016765095.1 Planctomycetota bacterium
CAAGGTGAATATGGGTATTGCACCTCGGAGCGCTCCTCGCGACCGAGCTGCCGACCGAGGCCCCAGACCTGACCCGGGCGCTCCTCTGCGGGCGAAGCGAGGCCCCCGCCTTGCCGGCCCTCTTGGACGAGGTCTCGCCTGCGCTCTGTGTCCTCGCGCTGGCAGACGCGCCCGAGGCGGGATTCCGAGCGCTGCGGGGAGCGCTCCTGATTCGAGAAGAGAGCTCAGGTGCGGCCGGGGCCACTCCGGCGGCCACTCCTCTCGAGGACTCCCTGCCCGGCGTGCTCGTCGCCTCGGCCGAGCGTCGGGTCAGAGCGCTCGGCCTCGACCTCCTCGGCGGATCGCTCCGGCGGGGAGAGCTGGGGCTGCTCGATGTGACAGAGCTCCTCCGCAAGTCCCACGAGGACGTCGTGGTCTGGGTCCGCGAGGCGCTCGAGCGCGCGGCGGAGGAGGGGAGGCTCCCCAACGAAGCGCTCTACCGCATGCTCGACGCTGTCCAGGCCGACGTCCGCGGGTTTGGGCGCGACCTCGTCCAGGAGCACCTGGCGCGATTCGAGGTCGCGGAGTTGATCTGTTTTTGCGCCGAGTCGCCCGACTCGCCGACGGCCGCCTTGGGGATCGAGCTCTACCGAGAACACCTCACGGGCGAGGGAGAGGAGCACGACTTGAGCCAGCTCCTGCCTATGTTCCGAATCCTGCTGTTCAAGGTCGCTCAGGCGCGAGGTGAGAAGGAGCGGCTCTATCAACTCCTGCGAACCTGGGCCTTGGAGTCGCCCCGAAACGCGCGCCTAGCGGTGGCGGTCGTGGTCGGTTTCCGCCGCAGCCACGCCCGGATCGACCTCAGCCGGGCGCTGACCCTGCTCGCGATCATTCGGACCCGCTACGCCGAAGTCGAGCTCCCCTTCGAAACGAGCGCGACCTTCGGGTACGTGCTCTCGCGAGGTGAAGCGTGAGCGAAGGCGTGAACGAAGGCGTGAGCGAGCCTGGGAGCCTGGCGGTCAAACTGAGCTACGGACTCCCAAGCGGAGTCGAGTGGGGAGACCGAGCGGCGCGAGTTCGCCTGGCGGGCGCTCGCGAGCGGCCCCAGCTCAGCTACCGAGGCCGCGTCCGCGAGCCGCTCGTGTTCCGCGAGCTGCTGGGCGCCCTCTACGACGTGGTCCTGGCCGACTTCCGCTGGCGACCGACGGAGCAGCGTGAGGCCTTCCAGCGCTGGCTCGTGCGCCACCTCGATCGCGAGAACGCCGCTCGCCAGGACGAGCGTCTGGCGTCGGAGCAGCGCCGCTTCCTCCAATACAGGTTCGACCTCAGCGCAAACGGCGAGGAGGTCCTAGACCCGGTCTGCAGCGTGCACCCCGATCAACTCGGGTTCGAGGTCTTTAGTCGCGACGGCTCGGCCTATGCGCGGGTTGGCGTCGATCGAGCCCAAATGGAGGAGCAGGGTGAGGTCGTGTGCGGGACGACCAACGTCGACTTCTCGACGGGGCTCTACGAGTCGATCCGCCGACTGCGCTCGATCTTCCCGACCGAGCTCGCGCTGGGCGCTGGAGGCGAGCCCATTTCAGACCCCGGCCGCGGGGCGAAGGGCCTCGAAGTCTCGACGCCTGGGCGGGGCGTGCACCACGAAAAGCGAATCGACCTCCCCGAGGGTTGGCTGCGCGGATTCGTTCAGATCGGGGCCGCGTTCTTGCTCCCCACGATTCAAATCGATCTCCAGCCCGTGCACGTCTACGACCTCTGCCGCGCGTTTCGGCTCCGCAAGGCCAAGACCAGCCCCCGCGCATTGCGCTGGGACCTCGAGCCCGGCCAGCCTGCGGTGGCTGTCCTCGAGCCCTGGGAGGAGCGCCTGGTGTTCCACGGCTCGACGCACACCGCGACCGAGCACCGGATCGTGCGGACCTGGGGTCGGCGCCGGCTCTGCCTCTTGGAGCGCACGATCCCCGTCTGCGATCGGTTCCGGGTCCACCTCCTCGGCCGCGGGCTGCCCTACTTCGTGACCGCCCAAGGCGGCGGGCTCGACTTCACGCTCGGACTCTCGGGTTGGACCAAGGCCGACTGGAGTTCGACCGCTCGCTTCGACGCGCTGGTCGCCCGACGGGGATCCGCGGGCGAGCCCTCCAAGAAGCCGCTGGCCTGGTTAAAGGACGCGTTCTGCGGGACGCCTGACCAGATCGCGGCCGCCCTCGACATGTCGCTAGACGACGTGCACGCCAGCCTGAGCGAGGCCTCGGGGCGCGGAGAGGTGATCTACGACCTCCTCCACGGGCTCTACCGCTATCGCCCGCTCCTCTCCTGCCCGCTCCCCGAGTCGGTGACCCTGGGCGGCGGCCCTGAGGAGCGCGAGGCCCAGGCCCTCGTCCGCCGCGAGGCGATCGTGGTCACGGGCACGCGGAGTGTGGCCCGCGGACGCGAAGTCAGCGGGCGCGCGACCGTTGACCCGACGCACGTCTACGAACCCCGCCTCGTGCTCGACGGGCAAGGGCGAGTCGTCGAGGGCGCGTGCGGCTGCCCCTTCGCCAAGCTGCACGGGTTCAAGGCCGGCCTCTGCGCACACCAACTCGGCTTGCTCCAACTAGACGGCTAGCCGTGCTCTGTCCCGGAGGCACAGAGATCGGGCGGGGGTAAACCCCGCACCCTACAATCGTGAGGCAACCTCCCATGGCTCGCAACAGGTTCGTAGGGGCGGGGTTTACCCCCGCCTGCCCCCAGGCTCACAACACGCCTCGTAGGGGCTGGCTGCCTCGCGGGCGACGCGGAGGCTAGACTGGGCACTCGTCGAGACCCCGTTCATGGAGCCCACCGACATGGCAGACCTCTCCCCGACCGGCGCCCGCCGGATCTATCGGATCATGTGCAACGTGGCCGCCTGCGACGGATTGATTCACCCCACTGAGCGGCTGGTCCTTGAGGACGCCGCCAAGCGATTCGAGATCGAGGCCGGCGAAGCCAAGACGCTCGAGGCCGACGGCGTGGGCGGCGCTGGAATGGACGTCGGCGAGTGCGAGTCGGAGCGGGCGACCCTGATCACCTGCATGATCGACGTGGCCGCTGCTGACGGCCGCCTGGACAAGGCCGAGCGCAAGCTGCTCGTCCAAGTCGCACGCGACATTGGCTTATCCCGCGAAGACTTGGTCGAGCAGATCATTCCCCGCATGACGGGCGAGCCGACCGGATAGCGAACCGGGACCGACCGGACCCCCCGGCTCAGCAGACGCGATCCCATTGGGAAGGTTCTCCGGGTCCGAATGCGTGACCCAGCGCGCTAGAATCGCGAAAGCCCCTTCGGACCGGAGACTCCGTGAAACGCTTCGGCGTGCGCGTCTACAAACAGTACTTCAACTTCGCCGCGAGCCACTTCCTGATCTTTGTGGACGGGACGCGGGAGGAGCTGCACGGCCACAACTACCACGTCCGGGTCAGCGTCAGCGGTCAAGTCGGACCCGGAGACATGGTCCTCGACTTCTGCCGGCTCAAGCCCGTCGTCCGTCGCCACTGCGACAGCCTGGACCACCGCATGCTGCTGCCGCTCGAGAACGAGCGGCTCTCGATCGAGGAGACCGACGACGGGCACCTCGACGTCCGCTTCGCGCGTCCCGACGGCGGCTCGGATCGGTTCCTGTTCCCGGTCCGCGACACGCTCCGGCTCCCGATCGCAAACACGAGCACCGAGCGCCTGGCCGAGCTCCTCGCGGGTCGGATCCTGAGCGACGTCCGGCGGGACTTCGGGGACGACCTCCAGCGCTTGGAGTCCTTCGAGATCGAAGTCGAGGAGGCTGGGGGTCAGTGCGGCGTCTGCCGGCTCGAGCCGATCGAGTGGGATCGCTTGCCAGAGGCTCCCCCCGCGTGAGCGGTGGATCACTCTTCGGACGAGGCACCGGACGGGCTGAGATTCGGACTCAGGTCGCGCGGAGTGTGCAGACCCTGCCGACCTGGAAGATCCGCGTCGCTGGCCGTTGGGTGTGCCCCTTCTGCACGACCTTGATCAAGGTCTCAGACATGGCTCAGCTCGTTGATCTAGCCACCAACCACCTCCACGAGGTGTGCGGCTCGTTTCAGGGCGGACAGGGAATCGAGCGCCCGCTGGCTGAGTTGGAGAGCTTCGCGGCCTATCAAGGGCTGCGGCGCGAAGTCCGCCAGCGCCTGCTCAAGTCTCCCTCCTGGCAACTCCTCGACGTCGGGCGCCAATGGGTCTGTCCCTACTGCGCGACGCCGACGGGGGTCGCGATCCCGCCAACGTCCCGCATGGACAGTGAGACTTTGTCAGGGATCGTGGACCACGTCGAGGGCTGCCTCGACTACGACCGCGGTCAGGGCTCGGAGCGGGACCTGAGCTCGCTCAAGGCTGCCCTGCGCGGGAACAACAAGCGGCGTCAGTTGGCAGGTGAGGTTCGCTCTCGGCTGGAAGGCGACCCGATTTGGCGCCGGAAGGATCCGCGCGGGCGCTGGGAGTGCCCCTATTGCCGTGGGGTCCAGGAGGACATTGACCTCTCCTCGACCTTCAAAATGTTCGAAGACGCCCCGGATCGAATCGCGCGCCACCTGCTCGACTGCCAGCCCTATCGCGACGGCGAGTCGCCCGCTCCCCTAGAGACCACTTCGCGCCAGGGAATGGGGGCCTATGCGAGCGGGAGCGGGGCCATGCTCTTCGTCGCGGACGACGACGAGACGCTCCCCCCCCACCTGACCCAGTCCCAGGCCCGCGCGCACTGGCAAGCTGCCCGTTCGGAGCGGACCCCAATCGCGCGCCCCTTCGAGGACGACGACGACGAGGACGACGCGCTCCTGCCCTTGGCTGCGCCGACGCTCCCTCCGCCGACGCGGACTCGCAAGACCCTCCGCGAGCTCGAGAGCTCGGGCGAGTTCCTCCTGATCGACACCGAGCTCCCGCGGGCGTCCCCAACAAGTGGCAGCGAGCGAGCTCCCGGGGGGGGTCTGACTCCTGAGGGAATCGAAGTCGACGCCTGGCGCGAGGAGATCGAGCGTTCGCTCGCGACCGTGCGCGGATCTGGATCCGCGTTTGGGATCTCTGAGCAATCGCCGGAAGCTAGCTTGGACCTCCCCGACCTGATCAGCCATGGGCTCGACCTGGGTGGCCTCCGTTTGGCCGCTCGCCCGCCGCGAGGAGACTTCGCTGAGGTTGTCCAGCTCGGCCAAGGGCGGCTCGCGCTCTTTGTGGGCGGGGTGACGGGCGACGACGCCGACGTGCCCATGATCGCGTCGCTCGTGGTCCAGCTCATGCGCGAAGAGAGCGGCTCCAACCGCGATCCAGCCGACGTCCTCCGGCAGGTCAATCAGACGATTCACCCCGACCTCGACGGGCGGAGCTTCGTGGCGGTCACCTTCGCGCTCCTCGACTTGGCGAGCGGGAGCATTCGCCTGGCGCGGGCGGGGACTTCCCCTCCCCTCCTGTTGCGACCGGGCCAGCCGAGCATTCCGCTCGACATTGAGGGCATGGTGATGGGAATCGACCCGGGGCCCCTGTTCGCGAACAGCCTTGAAGTTCGCACGCTCGTGATCGAGCCGGACGAGTTCCTCCTCCTCTACTCGAACGGGCTCATTGAGGGCCGCGGCGAAGCTCGCAAAGAGCTCGGCTTGGACCGCCTGACTCGGCTGCTCGAGCGCTACGGGCGCCACGAAGTCGATTACTTCACCGATAAGTTCAAGGAGCAGTACGAGCGCTTCTTGGGCGGCTCCCCCCAAACCCAGGACGCCTGCCTCCTGGGCCTGCGCCGAGCAGCTAACAACCTGTAGTGAAAGAAGTTAGGAATCCAGCCACAAGGCCTGGCCGGCCGCGTGCGTCTTGCAGGTGTGACCACCACCCTTTCCTATGCACGCGATCTCAAGGCGCTGGACGGCTCCCATGACGCAACGCGGCGCGGGGCAGGCGCCGACTCCGACTCCGGCCTCGGATCTCAGCTTCGACACGGACCTCAGCTTCGATACGGACTTGGTGATCCGAGCTCAAGCCGGCGAGAGAGCGGCTTTCGAGCAGTTGGTGGCCCGTCACACTCGATTCGCGGGTGCCGTCGCGCTCTCGGTCGTGCGGGACTATCACACCGGCTTGGACGTGGTCCAAGAGGCCTTCGTCAAGGTGTATCAGCGCCTGGGGGGACTCGAGGAGCCCGAACGCTTTCGGGCCTGGCTGCGGAACGTGGTCCGCACCACGGCGCTGGACAGCTTGCGTCGGAGCAAGGTGGTCGGGCGGAGCGGGGAGCAACTGCCGGGCGAGGACGCCGAGGGTTCGAGTACGACTTTGCCGACGCCGGATCTCGGACCCGCCGAGCTGAGCGAACGTTCCGAACTGCGCGAGCAGGTTCGCGAAGTCGTCACGAGCTTGCCCGAGGGGCAGCGCGAATTGATCACACTCAAGTATCTCGAGGGCGCGACCTACGAGGAGATCGCCGCGGCGACGGGCCTCACGGTCAGCTCGGTCGAGAGTCGGCTCTTTCGGGCTCGAGCAGCTTTGCGCACTCGCTTGGTGGCTCGCTTCGGAGCTCGGGGGTGATCGCATGAGCGAGCAACTCAACAACGAGGCCCTCAAGGCAGAGTTCGACGAGCTCCTGCTTGCGGCCTTTGAGGACCACCCCTTCGGCGAGGGCGCCGTCGCTCAGATCCTGGCAGGCCTGCCTGAGTCGAACGAGGCTGCGACCGTTAGCGCTGCACCCTCTAGTGCGGACGCCCCGAAGCAGGCATTCCCAAAGCAGGGGATCCTGATCTCCCCCCGCTGGCTCGTTGGCGCAGCGGCCCTGGCCGCCGCGCTCTTCCTCGGTGGATTGCTGCTCGACTTGATCAGCCCGACTCCGGTCGCCCCGACCCGCAAAGTCGCGGTCCGCGAAGTCGTCGGCACGGTCGGTCCTGGCTTCATGCGCCTCGCCGACGCTCGCTCGTCGAAGAACGCAGAGCTGAACGAGGGCGCCGAACTTCATCTCGAAGACACCTTGGTCGCGATCGGGCAATCCGCAGAGCTTCGGCTCTCGGACGGCACCCGCGTCGCGGTTCACGCCGACACGGAGTTCCGCCTCGAGCGTGAGGTTGACGGCGGCCTCACGATTCGCCTGACCGGCGCTGAGGGCCGCGTGTTCTGCGAGGTCGCCAAGCAGAAGCAGGGTGCGTTCCGCGTCGCGGCGCGAGGGCTTGACGTCAAGGTCCTTGGGACGCGCTTCGTCGTCGAGCAGGGTGTTCGCTCTTCGCGAGTCACTGTGGTCGAAGGACGTGTCGAGGCGAGCGGCTCGGTCGACTCCCTGGTCCTCGGGGCTGGCGACCAAGCCGAAGCGAACCTCGCGACCGGGTGGCGCCTCGGCCACACGCAAGTCACGCCTCGCCGGGCGGCCCTCTGGGTCCCGGCCCTGCGTCAAGAGCAAGAGGCCCTCGACAACGCGGAGGCAGCCCGGCTCAAGAGCGCGGCGCCTGCTGAGCGTCCGCGCCCCCGCCCCACCGCAGGGCCCGCC
>JAESQQ010000111.1 GCA_016765095.1 Planctomycetota bacterium
AGATCGCACTGGCGCGCGAGCCGACCTCCCATCGCCCCTCCGTGGCGGCCCGCAACACGCTCGAGTAGGGGCGGGGTTTACCCCCGCCCGCCTCCCGCCGGCTTCCAATCGGCTCTCTGCGCGTTGAGAGCGGTCGGTTTCGCGACAGCCTCTCGGGCACGGGCACGGGTTGTCGGATATGCGCGGGGCGCGTGGGAGATCAGTCGTTCGTCGTGGAGTCGCCGCAGCCTGTGGCGGAGACTGCGCCTCAGATTCGGCGGCGAATCACGAGGACGGCCAGGACGCCCAGCAGGAGCCAGGCCGTGTCCGGCATGGAGGGGCTCTCGGCGCTGACGCTGCAGAGGCCACCGCTGTTGCCGCCACCGCCCGAGCCTGAAGTCCCTGTGGAGCCTGCCGCCGTGGTGCCCGTGCTTGACGAGGCCGGGGCCGTCGTCGAACCGCCGGGGGTCGGGGGTGAGGCGACGGGGAGGCTGGTCGGGCTCGGACCGCCGGGGACGTGGTCCGCGCTGAAGCTCTTGGCGATCGAGTTGAGCGTATTGCCCGCGTAGTCGCGAGGCGCGTCGAGCCAGTAGACGACGAAGCTCGTCTCACCGCTCGCGCTCGGATACTCCTCGCCGCCGAGCGGGATCGCGTCGGCGTTGGTGAGCGTGATCTCACTGCTCTTGATTCCGGGCTGATCGGACCAACCGCTCCCGCTGAGGGCAACGAGGGCCGTCTCGGGGGCCGTGGTCGAAGAGCTCGAGGTGCCCGTGGCGTCGATCGCCTTGAGGTGGATCCGATAGCTGCCCGGGTCCATGCTGATATCGAACCGGAACGTGACCCGCAGCGTGCCCGCAGGGATCACGCCCGCGACGAGGTCGACCTGGGGCGGGTCGATCACGACCTCATAGGGGACCGCGAAGATCGGGTTCGTCCAGCAGCGGAAGCTGTCGGGGCCGAGGTCTGCTTGGTCTGGGTTCCCGCCCGTGTAGGCACCGAGGGTGAACGCAGTCGCCTTGGTGACCGGGCCTTCCTTCGAGCCGTCGAAAGCGTGATGGAGCCAGGTGTCCTTGCCGCTGAGGGCGAACTCGTTGACGCCCGTGATCTGGTCGTAGCTGCTCATGCCGAGGAACCCGCTCGGGCGATTGCGAACCGGGTTCACGGCTCCAGCTTCGGTCTTGTAAAGCAGGATCGAGGCCACCGGCCCGAACTCTTCGTTGCTCGAGTAGCGATATCGGAAGTAGGGGCTCAGGCTGCCCTTCTCGACGAGCGCCGTGTGTCCTCCGTCGTAGGCGCCGGCGCCGCCGATCCGGCCGTCGGTGTTCTCGAAGCTCGCCGCGCCCGCGTGCCAGGTCATGCTGCGGGAGTCGAACTGGGGCTGGGTGTCGAGCTCAAAGGTCACGAGCGGACCGTCCGAGACGACCGAGTTCCCGTCGCGGTAGGCCGCGAACCAGCGCTCTTCTAGGGTCGCGCCTTGCTTGGTCTCGCCGAAGCAGTAGGTCCGGACCTTGTACCAAGCCTCGTCACCGACGTTGAAGGTCGCTTGGAGGTTGAGCGGCGTCGCCGCGCGACCCGTCGAGAAGTTGAAGTCTCCGTGGGCGTCCGAGCCGCCTGCGTGGTAGATCTTGCGGATCAGCCGGACGTCGGGGTCATTCGTGAAGGAGTAGCTGAGCGTATCTGCGAGCGCCTTCTGCCAAATCGTGACCCCGTCCCAGAGGCCCTTGTCCCAGTCCGCCTCGCCGCGCTGGAAGTCGGGGTCGATCCAGGGGTTGAGGTTGTTGAAGTCGATCTGGCTCGTCGGCAGGGAGCGCGTCCCACGGCCGTTGAAGAACTCGACGCCCTTGAGGATGAACTCCTTGCTCTGGTCGTGGACGGCGTCCTCGGTCCGGTTCTGGGGGTCGAGTCCGAAGCCCAGGCGGAGGTTGCTGTCGTTCCACCCCTGACCGCTGAAGGGGTGGGCCGCATACGCGAAGGAACCCGACTGGCTGCCCTGACGGTTCTTGGCGAGGTCGTTGAGCGTCGGAAACAGGTTGACGTCAATGTTCGGATTGCCCGGGCTCTTGAGCCAGCCGCCACCGTGCCAAGGACCCTCAATGTGATCCGACTCGTAGACGAGCATGTGAGCGCCGAGCGGAATGCCGGGGAGCATGTTGAGGATCTTGTTGACGAAGGGGATCCGCGGGAGCGGAATGTCCTGCTTGAAGGCGATCTCCTCGCCAGCGGTCCGACCGAAGATCGCGCGGTAAGCCTCGAGCTGAGTCATGCCCGGCTGAGCGCTGGGTGACTGCGGCCCGAAGGGGGGGCGGTGATCGGCCCCGTCGGGCGCGGGGGTCGTGCGGTTGTTGAAGCTGGAGTGGTCGGTCGTGATGATCCGCTCATACGCGGCCGCCTGAGTCGCGTCGGTGATAAAGCCCATGGCGTACGCGCTCTCGAACACCATTTGGAGCGGGCCGCCGTAGGCCTTGCGCGGCGCGAAAATGTCAAGCGCGGACCCGAAATACCACTCAGCGATCGTGTGGTTATGCACGTCGTGGTAGTGGTTGTCGCCCGGGAGCGAGGGCATTTCGTCGGCCGCGAAGTGGACGCGGAGCACGCTCTTGGTGTCGCCGCTCCGGGTCTTGCGGAACAGCCAGAGCACGACGCGCTGCGACTCCCACTCGACTTCAACGTCGACGTATTTGGTGATGCCCTGGGCGGGCGAGGCCGCAGCGCCGAGCGCGTCGCGCGGGATCCTGAGGATCTCGTGACGACCGTTCATGTCGAGTTCGTTGTCGCTGAACAGATCGAGGTCCGTGCTCCGAATCACGCCCATCTCGGTCGCGATCTCCATGCCGGGGGGCGCGTTGACCGGCGCGGCTCCATAGGAGTCGTGATAGACGAGGCTCCAAGGACCGCTCGGACTGTTTGCGACCGAGACCCCGACCCGGTTCACGCGCAGCTTGCTGGTGTTGGTCCGGCCGCCCTTGCTGGCCACAAAGACCTGGACGGGGAGGTAGGGGCGGGTCGGAGCCACGCGCCAAGGCGCGTCGGCGATCAAGTCGACCCCGTTGCTCTGCTGGTAGAGGCCGCGCAAGGACTGGGAACTCCCGATTTGGAAGTCGAGGAAGGCTGTGTTGTCGGTTCGGGCGAACTCGTTGAGGAGCGGCTGGGAGTGGACCCGCAGGCGCTGGATCCCCGCCGGAACCGGATTGGGGACCGTGTAGGTGAACTGGACCGTGGCCTGCTGTCCGACGCCGATCAGCGGGATCGTCTGAGTGCCGAGGCCACCCGCGCCAGCTGCGACGACGGCAGCTGGGGCGACGGCCGTCGGCCCCGCCAGCGAGACGTCGGCTTGAACGACGACGTTCTGGGCTGGCGCGGTGCCGAGGTTTAGGACGTCGACTTCGACGGTGATCGTGCCCGCCGACGCCACAGGAGCGCTGATCCGTCGCGCCACGATCCGGAGGTCGACCTGAGCGAAGGGGTTTATGACGAGCGCCGGAATCACGCGGGTGTTGTCCGCGATCTCAGTTTCACCCGGGATCGTCGACGCGATCGCGTTGATCCGATACGTGCCCGCCGTCGGGGTGGTAAAGGGCAGCCGGAGAACAGTCCGCTCGCCGACGGCCAGGTTCACGACGCGGAATCCGATTTCGATCCGGTTCGTCGTGCCGGCCAAGATCCGCTCGACGCGGACCACGCGGTTGGTCAAGGCCACGTTGCCCTCGTTGGTCAACTCGACGATCGCCTCGCCCGGCTGGCCGGGGATCGGCTTCTGCGGGAGCATTTGGAGATCCGTGACCGCAATGTCCAAGTAGGCGCCAGTCGCGCGCAAGACGGCCTTCTCGGGGTCCAGGGCGCCGAACCGATAGGTCGTCCCGGCGGGAGCGAGCTCGGGAATCGTCGTCTGGGCTTCGCGCAAGATCTGCCGCAGTTGGGCTCCCGTCAGGGTCGGGGTCCGCGAGGCGCAGAGCGCCGCGACTCCCGACACGTAGGCGGCCGACGCGCTGGTCCCCGTCACGAAGCCATAGACCTCGCCGGGGAGCGTGGTCACGATCGACTCGCCGACCGCGCCGACGTCGATTCCTTCGGCCAAGGCTGCGTCGAAGCCGAGCTTGCCGTCGCTGCCCAGCGCGGTCACTGAGATCACGCCGTCGTAGGCTGCGGGGAAGGCCTCGTGGTGGACCGGGTCATTGCCGGCCGAGGCGACGACGACGAGTCCAGCCGCGAGGGCGCGGTTGATCGCGTCCTCGAGCGCTTGGCTCCCGACCGGCGCGCCCATGCTGAGGTTGATCACGCGAGCGTTGTTTACGATCGCGAAGTCGATCCCCGCCACGACGTCCGCCACGCTGGCTTGACCCAGAGCGTCCGCGACTTTGATGGGCATCACCCGCGCGTTGAAGGCGACGCCGACGACGCCCTCGTTGTTTTGGCCTTCTGCCGCGACGATCCCAATCATGGCGGTGCCGTGGCCGTTGTCGTCGCTGTTTTGGGCGGTGTTGTTGACGAAGTCGAAGCCTGGCACGAGGCGGTTTCGGAGGTCGGGGTGGGTGTCGTCGACGCCGGTGTCGAGGACCGCGACCACGATCGCGGGGCTGCCGGTGGTCACGTCCCAGGCGCGCTCGAGCGCGGCGCTCTTGCTGCCCGTGACCGCGAGGAAGGGATCATTGGGAATCAACGCCATGCTGGCCACGAGGTTCGGCTCGGCGTAGCGGACCCCGGCTTCGCCGCGCAGGGTCGCCAGGAGTGGAGCGACTGGAGCGTTCGAGCGGAGAAGCGCGTGGTCGGAAGCGGCTCGCACGACTGTCAGGCCGTGACGTTTGCAGAGCGCGTCGAGCTCGAGGCGAGGTCCACTGAACCCGAGCAGGACTTGGCCCTCCACGGCAGGGACTCCAGCGATTTCGACGACGGTGTGCACAGCGCCCTTGGTGCGCTGGACCGCAGCCCTGAACTTGGTCAGGAGGGTCTTGGCGTCGAGGCCGCAGTCGTGGCCGGGCTTGTCGTGCCCGGCTTCGCCGTGAGCGCAGTCGCTCGGCTCGGCCTTGGCCGGTGCCTCCACGATGGCCGAGGTCGTGGTCTCCGGAACAAGGGGGCCCGGATCGACAGCAGCCGATTCAGTCCGCTCGGGGGCGGGTAACAGGGCTGCCAAGATGAAGTAAGCGGCCGAGACCCCTACTCCCCATGCCAAAGCGCGACGACGCATGGCCTTCCTCCTCACATCAGCTCCCTGGGAGTCCGTATCGGACGATATCCGACGGGGGCTCGCGGGGAACCAAGGGGATACTAAGTACCTGATTTGAAGGGGCTTGTAAACGGAATTTCACGATGGATTGGCTAGTGAACGACTTATGGGCGCCATCTGTTCCCAAAATCGGACGGCCGGGGTGCGGAGTGGGAACCGACCTCAGCGGAGCGGCCTACGGCCTTGCTGGTGGCTGACTTCCGCCCGTCGCTGGCCTGCGGGAGATGTAGGAATCCCCCTTCAAAGGAGAGTGCAGAGTCGGGCGCAGCTCCAAGGGTGTCTCCTTATAGGCCGGCCGAACGTAAAGATTGAAACGAAAACGAGAAGACCTGGCGCTGGACAAAGGACTTCTGGCCTTTTTAGCGGACTCGGCTTTGCAAAGGAACAGGCAAGGAGAACGAACCTTGGCCCCACCTTCAATAATGACCGCACCCACGCGACCTCTCGTGGCGACCCTCGTTCGGATTCGCTCTCGGGCTGAGCCGACGCATTGCCCACTCTGCCGAGACAGCCTCTCCTCCGGGGCAGAGGGCCGCTGCGGGAGCTGCGACACGCACTATCACCAGTCCTGCTTCGCTGAGTTCGGCGGCTGCTCGACCCTGGGCTGCTCTGCCTACCGCCAGCCAATGCGCGAATCACGCGCGAGGGCCGACTCGCGGATCGCTCCAGTCAGCGCCTGCAGTGTGTGCTGGGCCGAGGACGCCCCCACGGAGCTCTGCCCCTGTGCCTGCGGAGTCGTGCTCCACGCGCATTGCCGCGAGCAAGAGGGCTGTGGGACGACCGGTTGCGTCCATGAGCGCGCGCGCCGGTCCCAGCCGCGCCCCCGACCTTCGGGGTGGCGACGCCCAGAGGTCGAGGAGGGGGTCTCATACAGGGTCCTGGGCTGGGCCCTCCTTGTCGCGTTCTTGACCGTCTCCTTCATGTTTCTCCCCTCCGAAGTGCAAGGCCTCGTCGCCGCCATGACCGGACTCTTCGCATGGGAGGTCCTCGGAAGGAGCGAGCCGTGACCGTCGCCTCTGAGTGAGAGAATCTCCCGCGAACGCCTTCTAGCCTGACGACACCGCGGAGGACGCCTTGAAGGAAATCACCGGAGACCTGATCGCACTCGCCAGCGCCGGCGAGTTCGACGTGATCGTGCACGGCTGCAACTGCATGGGGAGCATGGGGGCGGGGATCGCGAAGGGGATCAAGGCGACTTTCCCCGCGGCCTTTGAGGCAGACCTCGCCACGCCCAAAGGGGAGCGGGCCAAGCTCGGGACCTGCTCGGTCGCGACCTGCGCGGTCGAGGGTGGGACCTGCGAGGTGGTCAACGCCTACACCCAGTTCCACTATCGCGGGGCCGGTCCTCTCGTCGAGTACGAGGCTCTCGGGAGCTGCTTCGCCTGGATCAAGCAGCGCTACTCCGGGAAGCGAATCGGGCTCCCCAAGATCGGAGCGGGTCTCGCGGGCGGCGACTGGGCTCGGATCGCTGCGATCGTCGAGGAGGAGCTCGCGGGTGAAGACGTGACCCTCGTGATCTTCGTGAGCTAGCTCAGCTAGCTCTAGCCGCCGAGGCTGGGGAGGCTTGGCGGCTCCTCGGGCTCTGGGGCCGGCTTTGAGGTTGGGCGTCGCGGAGTCTTCTTTCGAACCGCGCCCAGCACGCACGAAAAGTGCTCCGCTTGGTAGCGGCGTGGATCGCGAGCAGCCACGCGCCACACGATCTCGACCGCGGCCAGGGTGGCCTTGGCGGTCAAGAAGCGCTCGTGCAGAGCCGCGAAGGCCGGGCTCAAGACGGGCTCTTGGATCGCCAGCTCGCAGCGCCCGCACGAGCTCTGATCGGGGCCTGGCTCGCTGGGCGGCAATACCCCCGCCTCGCTGGCGCAGCTAAGGTGATAGGGCAAGGCCGCCCAGCGGGTGTCCCCACGGTGCCAAGGGTCCCAGCGAACCTCGCCCGCGCCCTCCAGGCTTTCGCCGCAGTGGGTGCAGGGGGTCTGGGAGAGGTCGGGAACCTCGGATCCGAGCACAGGGCCTCCTTCGTTCGCCGGTATGATTCTCGACCTGCTCGCGCGTGCAACCCCCGCGCGAATTTCCTTCTCGCTGCTCCCCGTGAGCTGCCCCTTCCTGGAGCCTGCGTGCGATTTGCCTTCTTCGGCAGCGACGTGTTCGCCCTCCCGACGCTCGTGGCCCTCGCCAGCGCCGGGCACGAACCGGTCCTCGTCTTGACCAACCCCGATCGCCGTCGAGGCCGGAGCAAGACCCTCCTCGCGACCCCGATCAAGGAGGAGGCGATTCGGCGCGAAGTCCCCGTTCTCCAGCCGGCGGGGCGACCCGGGCGAGAAGAGGCCGCCGCGATCGCAGACTCGGGCGCAGAGCTAGGGGTCGTCGTCGCCTATGGACAGTTTCTGACGAAGCGAGTCCGCCAAGCCCCGAGCCTCGGCTACTCGATCAACTTGCACGGCTCGCTTTTGCCTCGCTGGCGCGGCGCGGCGCCGGTGGCCTACGCGATTCGCGCCGGCGACGAAGCGACTGGGGTCTCGGTGCAGAAGGTCGAGAAGGCAATGGACGCCGGCGACGTGTTCGCCGCCCGCGAGGAGCCGATCGGTCCGAGCGACACCCGCGGCGAGCTCCGCGATCGCTTGAGCGCGCTCGGCGCGAGCCTGATCGTGGACGTCGTGAACGAGATCGCGAACGGAGCTGCCCAGGCGGCGCCCCAAGACACTTCGCAGATCACCCTCGCGACGAAGCTCTCCAAAGAGGACAGCCTCCTCTCGCTCGAGGCGAGCGCGATCGAACTCGACCGGACGATCCGAGCGTTCACGCCCTGGCCCGGTGGGCGGCTCGAGCTTGAGAGCGGCCCCCTCGGCCTGCTCCGAGTCCGCCCCCTAGACGTCCCAGAGACCGACGCTGCGCCGGGGACCCTTCTCGACCTGAGCGCCGAGGGGATCGTGATCGCGACTGGGTCTGGCGCCCTCGAACTCCTGGAGGTCAAGCCGGCCGGCAAACGTGGCATGTCGGGACGGGCCTACGCCAACGGGCGACGCCTCGCCCGAGGAGACACCCTATGAGCCGACCTCGCAAGCAGGGTCGCCGTCGCGGCCAACGGGACAAGCGCGAGCGGACGCAGCGTTCGCCGGCGGGTGGCGCGCGCGCGTTGGCGGGCGGGATCGTGCGCGGGGTCTTGGCCGGGCGCGGGGCGGCCCGGACTCATATCGAGCGCGCGCTCGAGGGTGACCAGCTCGACCAGCGGGACGAGGGGCTCCTGACCGAGCTCGTCTACGGCACGATTCGTCACACGGCGACGATCGACCATGTCTTAGAGGCGCATGCCCGCGGCGGCCTGCGCAAGATCGAAGAGGCCGTCCTCAACCACCTTCGGGTCGCGACTTATCAGCTCTTGTTCCTCGAGAACGTGCGCCACGCCGTCGTCGTGGACGAAGCCGTCCGCTCCGTCGGCCGTCGGGACCACGTCCGCGGGTTCGTCAACGGCCTCCTGCGCGGAGTGATTCGGACCCTCGACGGGACTCAGCTCGAAGACGCAGCCCCGCCTGACGTCCCGGCCAGCCACCGGCTCCCCGGTCGCGAGGGGGGCTGGGTGTTCCTCAAGCGTCCCCTCCTGCCCGAGGACGCGAGCGACCCCGACTGGTTGGCGCTCGCGACTTCGCTCCCGGGCTCTCTGGCCCGCGCTTGGTGTGAGCGCTTTGGCCCCGAGGCCGCCCTCGAGCTGGCCCGCGCCCAGAACTCGCCGCCCCCGCTCTTCCTGCGCGTCAACCTGCTCCAGACGACCCGCGAAGAAGCCCTCGCGGCGCTGAACGCCGAGGAGCCCTGCGCCGAGCCCGGCAGCCTGCCCCTCTCGATTCGCCTCCGCGGTGGGCTGGGGGAGATCGGCAGCCAGCTCCTCTGGAAAGGTTGGCTGAGCGTCCAAGACGAGACCGCCCAGGGGGTGGCTCCGCTGCTCGAGCCCCGCCCGGGAGAGCGCTTGGTGGATCTCTGCGCGGCGCCCGGCGGAAAGGCGACTCACCTCGCCGAGCTCCTCGGCGCCGAAGGCCAGCTCGAGGCCCTCGACGTCGACGAG